>NZ_JBRIIQ010000044.1:0-34596 GCF_052976905.1 Glaciimonas sp. GG7
TTTGAAGTGGTTGTTGACCTTGCAGGCGCAGCCACAGTTGCCGTTGCTTTTGAAGTGGCCGTTGACCTTGCAGGCGCAGCCACAGTTGCCGTTGCTTTTGAAGTTGCAGTTGCTTTTGAAGTTGCAGTTGACGTACCCCGTCATATGACGCTGCCAAATTTTTAGCCGCCAGTCGGATCAGGATGAGGACATGTTTGAGCGTAGCGAGTTGGTCCTCAGCCCCGACTAGCGGCTAAAAATTTGGGGCCCCGAAGCAACTGTCTTGAAAGTCAATCCATTTTGGTCTCCATATGTTGAAATGTCGCATCCCAGGACTTACCCGATTTGACCATGGCATTGAGGATCGTCAGGAGCTTGCGCATGCACGCCACGAGCGCTACCTTTTTAGGTTTTCCGGCAGCGACCAACCGCGCATAAAACACTTTAATAACCGGGTTGTGGTACGCCGCCGTCAAAGCCGCCATGTACAGCACATGTCGCACGCTAGCGCGGCCCCCGAAGATCGTTCGTCTTCCTCGCATCATGCCGGAGTCACGATTCATCGGGGCTACACCAATGAGCGCACTAATCTCGCGTCGATTCAACTTGCCGAGCTCAGGGACTTCTGCAATCAACGTCGAAATCGTTGTCTTGCCAACTCCCTTGACGCTGTCGAGCAGGTCCGAGAGATCGGCGAAATTCGATTTGACGTAATCCGCCATATCGTCGTCAATGCGCGCCAGCTCGGCTGTCAGCGCCTTGATGATTCTGTCGAGACTTTTTTTGGTGCGCGCATTAGTGGACTGCAACAGACGATTGTGTTCGGCACCGAGCATCGCAATCAGTTGACGATGGCGCGTCACCATCGCGGCGAGGTGCTGCTGCTCAACGTTCGGCAATGGCTTGATGAATCGGTCGCGGTGCGGGTCCTGATTCAACATCCCGGCCATCTGCGCCAGAATGCGCGCATCGATCCGATCGGTCTTGGCCAGTCGCCCGACAGAACGCGCAAAATCCCGCGCTTGTCTGGGATTGATTACCGCCACTGCATAGCCTTCAGCTTGCAAAGCACAGGCAACGGCGGACTCAAGACCACCAGTTGCCTCCATGACGATCAGCGCCACTTCAATGGTGCGCAACTGCGTCAACAATGCATCAAAACCATCGGCATCATTGTGCAGACTCAAGGTCGGCAACTCCAGACCGATGGCAACTTCTATCGTGTTTTTAGCCACATCAATACCAACGGTGATAGGTGTGGAAGTCGAATTTGGCAGGCTCATCATTACCCCTCCTTGTTTATGCGAAGTGAGTTCAAACAACTGTTCGGGCTTCAAATAAGCGGCATCACGCGTGCGCCATTTGCTTCGGGACGGGCTTGTAGACCCAAGGGGCTAACAGGCTGCACGCGGTTTGCCAAAAAAACAAAAACCAACACCAGGCTGTGGATTTGTGGACGATGCGCTACGCGCACCGGCAGGCTTGCCGTGGACAACATACAGCGCGTTGCCCACCGCGCCCACCTCCGCCCACAAGCTCCACAGCCTTCCATCATTATGGATAAAAATCTCTTAAAACCAAGATACAAGGGGCAGCGGCATCTGCGGTCGCCTTTTTTTGGTTACTTTTTTTGGCGAAGCAAAAAAAGTGACTGGCCGCCGGGCCACTCCCGGCTAGCCTCCACGAAGCGCTAACCGCGTTATCTATGTGACGACCGAACAAAACATATCGACATACAACACGGTCACATAGGCACCTGCATGCGCTGTAAATGTCAGCCGGAGAATCTTACTTGCATCGATTGGATATGTTGAGCGTTTGTTTTTTTGAGACGAGATGTCGGTGTTTTACTTTCGGAACTACGTATATTCTGACGAAGCGTCATAACGCGAAGATCGTTAAAATGTGTGGCGAAATAAGCCATTAACTAAGACACTAACGATCAAGGAACGTCTCAATGACACTCACCAAATCTTCAATCTCACCCGTAAATACTCAAAAAGTAGCCCTCGTAACCGGCGCTGGTTCCGGTATAGGCAAAACGATTGCGCTGGCACTCCTGCGCAACGGTTATGCAGTCGTGCTGGCGGGAAGACGGTTTGATGCATTACAGCAGACCATTGTTGACGCTGGTGAATATGTTGCAAGTGCGCTGCCGGTGGCGGCTGATGTCAGTGATCCGGAATCTGTAAAAGCGTTATTTGCACAGGTGCGTGCACACTTTGGGCGACTGGATTTACTGGTCAATAATGCGGGTATTTTTACGCCCTCTGTTTCGCTTGAAGACGTCGATTTTTTGCATTGGAAGGCCTCGGTTGATATTAATCTGACCGGGGCTTTTTTATGTACGCAAGAGGCTTTTCGGATCATGAAGACGCAGCAACCGGGCGGTGGGCGGATTATCAATAATGGTTCGATTGCAGCGCATGCGCCCAGACCGAATTCGGTTGCCTATACCGCGACTAAACACGCCATGACCGGACTGACTAAGGCCACTTCGCTCGATGGTCGCAAATACAATATCGCCTGCGGTCAGATTGATATCGGCAATGCGGCGACCGATATGACTGAGCGCATGGAAAAAGGGATTTTGCAGGCGAGTGGAGCGGTCGCGGTTGAGCCGACCATGTCGGTTGCGCATGTGGGCAATGCGGTGTTGTATATGGCCGGATTGCCGTTGGATGCGAATGTGCAGTTTATGACGGTGATGGCGACGAATATGCCGTTTGTCGGGCGCGGCTAGACTAGATTTAATGCTGCACAACAGCATCAAAATAATCATTTTGTATGACGGAGATCACAGATTTAACAGTTGGAGCCGCCGCATAATTATTCAAAGTTAGTCATAAAAAAATAATTATGGGGAGATATCCATTGAGCGTGATTTTGTCTGACAAGGAAGTACCTAAAGTCTCCTTTGACTTAGCCAATGCCGTTCGCGCAGGGCTTCGGATTCGTGAATTAAACATTCTTACTGTGCTGATCCTGGTCGGTTTGGCGATCAGCCTGTTTTCTCCCTATTTTTTAACGACGAATAATTTGATGGGCGTTTTCCGCTCGTTTTCATTGATCGCAATCATGTCTATCGGCATGGTGCTGGTGATCATTACCGGTGGTATCGATTTGTCGGTCGGGTCGGTGATGGGATTGTCATCGCTGGTGACGGCGCTGGCTTTTCAGCATGGTTGGGGCGCTGCTTCAGCGGTAACGGCGGGATTGGTGGTCGGGCTGGCGATGGGATGCTTTAACGGATTTTTGATTACACGCATTATGTTGCCGCCGTTTATTGCCACGCTGGGCACGATGAGCATCGGGCGTGGCTTGATGTATATCGTCACAAAAGGGGTTCCTGTGACGCCTGATGTGCCGGAAAGCTTTACTTTTCTGGGTCAGGGCTATATCGGTTTCGTGCCATTTCCGGTGGTGATCATGGTGCTGATGGCGATCATCTTTTCGGTCTTGATGCGCCAGACGCGATTTGGGCGTCATGTCTATGCCACCGGCGGTAATGAAATGGCGGCACTGTTGAGTGGCGTGCGTACTTTTCGGGTCAAATTTATTGTGTATGCGTTGTCAGGCTTGATCGCATCGATTGCCGGGATTATCAGTTTTTCGCGCTTTATCTCGGCTGAGCCGGCCTCTGGATTTGGTGCAGAACTCGATGTCATTGCCGCTGCGGCGATCGGCGGTGCCAGTCTGTCCGGCGGCGCTGGTAGTGTTTTCGGCGCAGTCATTGGCGCCGCGCTAGCAGGCATCATCACCAACGGCGTTGTGTTACTGAATATCGATACGTATGCGCAGCAGGTCATTACCGGGGCGGTGATCCTGATTGCTGTGAGCATTGATATCTGGCGCATGCGTGTGAAGCGGCGCTAAAAGAACGATCTCAGCAAGCCGAAGGCGTGCTGAGTTGTATAGCAGTAGTTAATTAAAACAAACATCAGGAGACAAAAAACATCATGAAAAATACTAAACGCTTTAACTTGACGGTCATGGGTAGTTTGACGGCATTGTCATTGGTGTTGGCTTCCAACGTCCAGGCAAAAGAACCGAAAGACATCATGATCGCGGTGGTGCCAAAAGTTGCCGTCCCTTTCTTTGACGATTGCAACAATGGCGCAAAAACTGCTGCAGACAAACTTGGTGTCAACTATCAGTGGGTGGTGCCGCAAAACACGCAGGGCGCAACACAGGTAAAAATTATCGAAGATTTGATTTCAAAACACGTCGATGGCATTGCGATTTCAGTCAACGAGCCGAAATCGGTCGAAAGCGTGATTAAACGAGCCAAGGAAAGCGGTATCAAGGTGCTGACATTCGATTCAGATTCACCCAAAAGTGTGCGCTCGATGTATATCGGTACCAATAATGAAGCTGCCGGTGGAACGATGGCTGAAACGATGGCTAAGGCGCTTGGCGGCAAGGGCGAAGTTGCCATCATTACCGGACAACTCGCAGCCGTTAATCTGAACGAACGCATCAGCGGAATTCGTAAAGTGTTGGCCAAATACCCTGACATCAAAATTGTTGAAACCCAGGGTACGGAAGATGATCTGGCCAAAGGCGTCTCGGTGGTCGAGACAACTTTCCGTGCGCATCCGCAATTAAAAGGTGTCTTTGGCGTGAGTCAGGTCGGTGGGCCTGCGGTCTCGAAGGTGATGAATACGAAAGAATTTGGCAGCATGAAAGGCAAGCTGCAAGTCCTCGCTTTTGATGATTTGCCTGACACCCTTAAAGGGGTGCGCGACGATTCGATTCAGGGAATCATGGTGCAGCGTCCGGTGAGCATGGGCCGGATGGCAGTCGATCATCTGTTTGCGCAAATTCAGGGGACTGAGCCGGTCTCGAAGGATGTGGATACGGGCGTCACGGTGGTGACCAAAGACAGCATCGCCAGCTATACCAAATAAGCCAAATAAGTAATCCAGGACCGACTCGCTTGCATTGATGGGTGAGTCGGCTTTCAGCAAAAAGGATACACATGCAATCGTTTCTGGAAATGCGCAATATCTCCAAGACGTTTCCCGGCGTGAAGGCACTTGATCACGTCAATCTGCACATCAGTGAGGGAGAAGTGCTGGCGCTCGCAGGCGAGAATGGGGCCGGTAAAAGTACCTTAATGAAGATACTCACCGGCGTCTATGCGCATGACGCAGGCGGCAGTATTCTGATCAATGGCTTGCCGACCGTGCTACGCAACAGCAACCATGCACGTGAACTGGGGATCGGGATTATTTATCAGGAGTTGTCGGTTGTCGATAACCTGAGTGTGGCCGAAAACATCTTTTTGGCTAAAGAGCAGGTGGGCCGTTTCGGCCTGCTCGACCGAAAAAGTATGAATAATGCGGCGCGTGAAGTCTTGCAATTGCTGGATATGGAGATGGAACCGACGGCGCGGGTGGCTGACCTGAGCGTGGGACAAAAACAAATGATTGAAATTGCCAAGGCGATTTCGTATCAATCCAAAGTGATCATCATGGACGAGCCGACGGCGTCCCTCAGCCATCACGAAACCCGCACATTGCTTGAACTCATCAAGCGCTTGCGTCAAAAGAACATTGGCATCATTTATATTTCGCATCGGCTTGAGGAAGTCTTTGAGCTGGCTGACCGGGTCACGGTTCTGCGCGACGGCACCACGGTAGGCGCGTTGCCGATTGCCGAGATGACGCGGGAATTATTGGTGCGCATGATGGTGGATCGGGAGTTAAGCGATCTGTATGCCGCGCCGGTGTCGCACGCAACGCAGCAGGTGGTGCTGGAGGTGCGGGATCTGACCTTACGGGTGCCAAAAGCGGCACATGCGCGTATTCGGGATATCAACTTTAAGCTGCATCGCGGTGAAATTCTCGGGATCGCCGGGCTGGTTGGTTCGGGCCGTACCGAGATCATGGAAATGATCTTTGGAATGCGCCCGTATACCGGGGACATTTTGATCGATGGTCAGCCGGTCAAGATGACGCAGCCGCACGATGCGATTGCGCACGGCATCGGCTTTGTGACCGAGGATCGCAAAGTCCAGGGGCTGGTGCTCGGGATGAGCGTGCGTGAAAATTTTAGCCTCACGCATTTAAAGACGTATTCCCCTTTTCAGTTTTTGCAGCGCGCCAGGGAAGATCAAGCTTGTCAGCAATACGTCCGTACGCTGGGGATCAAAACCCCGTCGATTGAACAAAAAGTGGTGTTGCTGAGCGGCGGTAATCAGCAAAAGATCGTCATCGCCAAATGGGTAGCGCGCCATCCTGCCATCTTGATTGTGGACGAGCCGACTCGTGGTATCGATATCGGGGCCAAAGCCGAAGTCCATGCTTTATTGTCCCGACTGGCAGCGCAAGGGATCGCTATTATCGTCATTTCGTCCGATTTGCTCGAAGTATTGGCTGTGAGCGATCGTATTTTGATTGTGCGTGAAGGCCGCATTAATGGTGAGTTCATGCGCGCAGAAGCGACGCAGGAGCGCGTCATGGCTGCCGCAACTGCTTAACACTACCCCTCATTTTATGGAGTTAGCCCAATGACTACTATCGTTGTCGTCCACACCGGCCCGGTTACAGTGCAGCCGATTAAAGAGCAGTTCAACGCTATCTTGCCCTATGCTCGCATCATCAATATCGTCGATGACAGCTTGCTCAATGATGTCCGCAGCGCCGGACATCTGACGCCAGAAGTCACCAGCCGTATCTATAGCTATATGGCAAATGCGCAGGCGATGGGGGCCGATATGATTCTCAATGCTTGCTCCTCGGTAGGGGAGGCGAGCGATCTGCTGTGTGACATGATCCGCACCCCGATTATCAAAATCGATGAAGCGATGGCGCAAGAAGCCAGCCGGATCGGTGCGCGTATCGGTGTGGTAGCCACCGTCAAGACCACACTTGAGCCGACTGTGCGGTTAATTCAAAAGAAAGCTGACGAATATAGTCGTCCGGTGACGATCACTGAAGCCATTGCCGATGGCGCGTTTGAGGCGCTGCTGGCAGGCGACGGCGAGCGCCACGACGCCATCCTCAGGCAGACGATTATTACGCTCATGGAAGTGGTGGATGTCGTGGTGCTGGCGCAGGTTTCGATGGCGCGCCTGATTCCCACACTTGGCACCATGCGGGTACCTGTTTTATCAAGTCCGAAGAGCGGCGTTGAGGCGGTGAAGCAGGCGCTGGCGTTACTTGCCTAGCAGCCTGTCAGACTTAGGGCACGCTCAGGCGTTCATGTCGCGCTGGATGGCTTAACGTGGATACATATTTTTTGGCAGGAAAAAAGCGCGTAACGAACGCTTCGGTCAGGACAATCTTGCGCTCATGCATATCCACCAGACCCTCGGCTTTGAGGTCATTGAAATGTCGGTTCACCGACTCACGCGTGGTGCCAATGAACTCTGCGAGCTTGTCTTGGGCAATCGACAGATCGATGAGGACGGCGTCGTCCTCATCGCCGTACGAAAATTGTTTGCCAATCTGATTGGCGAACATGATGAAGATATTGGTGAGGCGCTTGCGGACATCGTGCAGGGACAGATTTTCGATCAACTGTTGGGCTTCTTTCCAGCGTTGATAGTGGCTATTCATGATGTACTGGTTCAGTACCTCGTAGCGCTGGAGCAAGTCTTTAAAATCCGATTTGCGGATGTAGCAAATCATGCTGGGACCCAGCGTTTGCGCATGATGAGAATAATTGACTTCGTTAAGGACATCGCCATCGCCGAAAATCATTCCTGCTTTAATAAACGAGAGCGTGATTTCCTGACCGTTTTCGGTCAATCTGAACAGACGCACGCTGCCGGTTTTGAGCAGATAGACATAAGCACTGGGATGCTCCGGGCTATACACCGTGGCGTTTTTGCGTAGGTTGCGATGATCACTGAAGGCTGGCATCACCTCGTCGAGACAATGGCGTTCGATCAAACTCAGTAGCTCGCTTTTGCCGACAAACCACATACCTGTCTCCTTGATTATTTTTCTTGATTGTTTTTATAGGGTGCTGTCAGTTACTTGTAGGGTGCTTTTCGGCATCATGTTGGATGGTAACGCACTAAAAGCATTCTACCCGCTTGCTTTTTGTCATGTTGCAAAAACTGCAAAAGAAAAAGTGTGTCCTATACCTGTCGCAAAGTATGACTTTCATCACAGAAACTTTATCGGGCGCACTATAAGATATTCGTAATGTGAATTAACCACGATGTAAAAATAAGGAGTGAGACAAATGAGCAAACGCGTAATTGTCACCGGCGGAAGCGGCCTGGCAGGGAAGTGGGTAGTAGAAGATTTGGTGTCGCACGGCTATGAAGTCCTTAATCTTGATCGCGTGCCCATGGCCAAAGGCACCGCACGCACTCTGATTACCGATTTGACCGATGCCGGGCAGGTATTCAATGCGCTGGCCTCTAGCACTACCCCAAGAGAATTCGATGAAGATCTGGAACCCAAGCCGATCGATGCGATTGTGCATTTTGCGGCCATTCCGCGTATTTTGATCACCACCGACAATGAAGTTTTTCGCATCAACGTCATGTCCACCTATAACGTGCTCGATGCTGCGGCCAAGCTGGGCATCAAAAAGGTGATCGTCGCCTCCAGTGAAACTACCTACGGCGTGGTGTTTGCCCATCGGCATCGCGACCCTGAGTATTTCCCCCTCGATGAAGACTATCCGGTCGATCCGATGGACAGTTATGCGATGTCAAAAGTGATCAATGAAGTCACGGCCAAAGCATTCCATGCACGCACCGGTGCCGATATCTATTGTTTGCGTATCGGCAATGTGATCGATCCGGTCGATTATCAAAAATTCCCGACTTTCTTTAAAGACCCCGGCCTGCGTAAGCGCATTGCCTGGAGTTATATCGATGGACGCGATCTGGCAACCGCATGTCGGCTAGGGATTGAAAAAGACGGACTTGGTTTTGAAGTAATGAATGTCGCTGCCGATGATGTTTCTTCGGACTTGCCTACTGCACAATTGTTGGAGCGCTTCTATCCGAAAGTGCCGGTCAAAAAACAGTTGGGAGAGTTTGAGACTTTGTTGAGTAATGAAAAACTCAAGCGCTTATTGGGCTGGGAGCAGCAATATCGTTGGCGTGATCAGGTTAGTTATTCAACTTACGCAGACGAAGCCCGTCTCCTCTCTAAAGCATGATCAAAATGAGGACTAACATTTGATAGGGGAGTGCAAAACATCAGTTAATCAGATATAGATTAATCGCAGGTTGCCACGCCTGCGGTGTTTTTCGAAGTCAGGAATTTTGGGTGTTGGAAAGCCTCGGGAGATACGTATATCTGATCGGGGCTTTTGTTCGTCTAGTGGAGGATAGCGGTGCTATAAATGGTCTTAATAATTGATGGTGATGCGCGTGTACTCCAAATGATGGCAGCATTGGCGAACGTTCAGGGCCATTGTTGTGCCCCATGCAAAATACGGATCAACTCAATTTGCCTGGGTCTGACACGGTAGATCACAATAAACGCGGTCCGGTTAATAACCAGTTCACGCGTACCATGCTTGCGGCCGATGCGACCTAGTTCCGGGTGAGTAATTAACTGCCTTGTTTGCTGCTCTATCCTGTCACCTTGCTCAATGGCTGCTGTCACATTATCTTGGGCTATGCGATCAAGTTGCGCGTCACGGTTCGCTATCGCTCTGGACAGCCAAACCAATCTCAAACTGCGCTCCCTTTAGCCCGTTTCACCAGTGCGGCACGTTGTTTTTCCCAGCTCGCTTGCGCCTCTTCATCCGTTACCCATATCGTATTCGGATCGTCAGCCTCTTTAATCGCATCCTCAATCTCAGCCCGAAACCATTTGTCATAGGCGGCGGCTTCGTGTGCGTTACGCATCCGCTCGGCAGCCTTATTTTTGCTGTTTCCGCTCATCGGTGCCGAACTGAAGTCGGTTGAGTCGAGCATGTTGAAACGAGCGATATGCAATTCAGTTTTCAGATACTCAACACAGCGATCGAGCGATTTCCATAGCCGGGGTTTGTCGCTGCGCTGTACGCCCAGCGGTTTTTCTTGCGCGCCGACCGTGAGCATCACGGACCACCCCCCGGGTTGACCGATGATCGAGGCGGCGCTGATGGCGCAGGCTTCGACCATCCGTTTGGCAATCGCGGTATCAATGGTGTTTTTGGCTTGCATGATGTTCTCCGGCTAATAAGGAAAGTATAAAGTTCTATGAAATTATGTAATTTCTTAGAACTTTGTGCAATAAAATTTTCTTTTGGCGCAATTTTAGCTGTTCTTAGTCACTTTACTCAAGGCGAACTGTAAAAAGTGCGATGGGTTGCGCTGCCATGACATAAAACGCTTGAATTGCGACGATGGGGAGGTGCGCTCGGGGGGGGGGGGCGTCAGATGTGGCTAGTGATAATTAATGCTTGACAGGAATAAGTATTATTCTGGGAAAAGTATTTTAAATTTTTTTAAAATATATTATTGTGAATTCGCCTCAGCAAAGTGAGTTTTTATTAAAGAGGTATGTAGGTATTTTGCTATGCGAAAAATATTCTACATTTTAACTTATAGTAATTTATTTAAATTAAAGGTGGAAATTATGACATTTGAAAATATCGAAGAGCGTATATCTGTAATTAGTGAAGAGATAAGTATGTACAACGAGGATGTTATCGTTGAACTAGAGTCTTAATCTTTAGTAGGTAATGGCATTAATAAAGAGCATTCAAAAATTAATTGATTGCTCTTTTGTAAAATATAAATTTTATTATCAAAGGTAAGAGATGATTCCTGTAAAGCCAATGATTAAGAGATCTCACCATGTAATTTTAGCTGAAAATGGAGATATATGTATTGGAGAACTCCCTGAAAGTGCAAAGGTAATAAGAAATCCATTGCCTTGGGTTCCAATATTATTGCAAAAATTAGATGGAAAACATACAGTTCCAAGAATTATAAAGGAAATTAATGCAAAAAATTACAAAGTGCCTTCAGAAGATATTATTGGTTTCATTAAGTCATTACAGGGATTTGGTTTGCTTGAGGCAAATGAATACCATTCAGAAATATTAAAGTCGGAAGAGATTGAGCGATATAACAGACAAATTTTACAATTTTTAGTGAAAGAGAAAAATGTATCTAGTCCAATTGAATATCAAGAAAAATTAAAAAAATCAACTATATTGATTCTTGGTATGGGTGGTTGGGGTACTTGGTGTGCATTAAATTTAGCGTTAAATGGCGTAGGAAAAATAAAAATTGTAGATGGGGACATAATAGAACTATCGAATTTAAATAGACAGGTGCTTTATACGTCAGATGATATCGGCTGCGAGAAAGTTAAAGCGGCCGAAAAGTCGATAAAACGAATAAATCCTAATGTTGAGGTGGAGATTTTTTTTGAGTTTGTTATTGATGATCCAAATAGAATTGAAGAATATCTGAGTGGTGTTGATTTTGTTGTCTTGGCATGGGCTAGTCTTGGATATTACAAAAAAGGAACAATTGAAGAAATAGTACATGCGAAATGCTCTCAATTGCGAATACCTATTATAGAGCTTGGTGGTGATCCTATAGAAATATCTGCCGGACCAATTTATGAAAATAAAGACGGAATTAATATTTATTCAGATTTAAATTTTAAGAAAAAAAATAGAGTCTATTCTGACAATGATTCGATATTAATATTTCAGAAAGCCAGAATGAAAAATTCACTTCTGAATGGGAATAGGGAAGTAAATGCATGGCAAAGTTCGCCATCATTGTCTGTTATGTCTGGTATTGTTGTTGATCAAATTATTAAATATATAACAAATCACGATACGCCTCACTTGGTTGGCAAAAGAGTATTTATGTCGATGAGTAATTTTCATACGAAAGAAATTAAGATTTTTTAATATCGGAATAAATATGCATAATTTTAATGATGTTTTTAAAAAAAATGGATATGTTGTTATTGATATTTCAAAACTGTTTGGCGTCCAGTTAGACGAAATATTGAGAAAAATTAACCTTTTGAATAATGCCTCGTGGAAGCAGGTAATAAATCATAATGGGGTAGTACAAGATATTGATCTCAGTGATCAAATCGTATGTAAAGAGCATCAACTAGCATTACAAAAAATGTATGAAAGTGAATTTAGTTACAGCTTTAAGCGCATCGTGTGCGAGGGTGATGACCAGTTTTCTAAAGCAGTAAAAAATTTCTTACTATCTACTTTTTTTTCTGATTTTTTATATTCGATTACAAAAATAAAATTTAAATCAATACCTGTTCTTTATATCAATGCATTCGCAAACGGAGATTTTTTAACAACACATTGCGATGCTGGACTTGAATTTGGAATTATTATTAGCTTGACAAAGGAGTGGGATGTTAATTTTGGCGGACTTACATTCATACTTGATTTGGATAGAAAAAATATAATTGATATCGTTAGTCCTGGTTTTGCTAAATTAATTGTATTCGATACGAAACATAGATTGGCACCACATTTTGTTAGTATGGTTTCATGCCCGCCTGATCGTCGTAGGATGTCTATTGTTGCTCGATTTGATATATGAGGGGACTATTGGTTTCTATATGTCGCAGCAATTTTACTAAATTAATTTTGATCGGATTAATACTAGGATTAAATTTTCCAGCAACAAAATTCGCCGTAGAAAAAATTGGTGTATGGAATTTTAGGATGATATCTTCCAGTGTTGCTTTGATTCCATTGTTAATAGTGTGCCGTAAAACATTTTCAAAAAATATTTTTGAAAATAAATGTAATATTATAATAATATTTTTTCTCGCAATACCTAATATATTTTTAGTGCCAATGTTAAATGGATTTTCATTACTTATTTCTAAATCATCAACATCATTAGTACTGATTTACTCTATGCCTTGCATGGTGTCGATATTGAGAATGATACATATTAAAAAAATTGACTTATATTCAATAGCGGCTGGAGTATTAACTTCTTTATCTATATATGGCATTGTGTATAAACAAGGATTTGGTATTGGAGAGGCACTTATTTTAATTAGTGCATTTGTATGGGCTATAGGTACTTTTTTTACTGGTATTTATAAAACAGATATTCCATTAGTAATATCAACTACCTTGCAGTTTTTAGTGTCTTTTGTATTGATTTTAATAGTTTATATATTTGTTGATAATTCTATTGGGAATTTTGAAATGGAATTGTCTGCAATCCTTGTTTCAATATATGTTGGTTTGTTTGGCAGCGCTTTTGTATTTTACTTATGGTTTTCTTTGATAAAAAATAAAGGATCTGAGTTTGCCTCTTATGCGTCCCTGCTTTCGTTAGTGTTCGGTGTCATTTTTTCTAATATTATTCTCGGCGAGGAAATTACGCTAAGTTTTTGTTTTTCAATAGTATTAATACTAGTTTCTATTTTAATTATTTGCTTTAAGGAAAATAAAATTCACAACTGAATGGCGAAAAATGGAAAAAAGATAGGTATTCAAAATGACAAATTGTAGAGAGTACCCGGTGGAAGAATTAATTTTTTAACGCGGATTCTGTCTTTAGACAATCTGAAATATAGTCGATAAAAGCACGTGATTTGGCGGCGAGATAGCGGGTAGGGGCGTAAAGAATCCATGCGGTCCCGCAATACGATGTATTGAAATCCCATTCAGGTAATACGGTGACGATGGTTCCTTCTTTAATGGCATCTCTGGCAGTAAACAACGGCAGACTGGCAATACCCAGGTTTTGACGCACGCTATCCAATTGCACGTCGGCATCATTGGCGGCATACCTTCCCTTGATCGTGATCGTCACTGACTCCGCTCCCCTTTGAAACTTCCAGCGACGATCATGGGTGTTCTCGCCGAGATATAAACAATTGTGTTCAGACAGTTCGAGGGGATGAAGCGGTGTCCCCATTGTCTTGAGATATTGACTCGAGGCAACAATGACGTGCTTGACTTGCATGAGCGGGCGTCCTGCTAAGCCCAGGGGCGGCTGATCTGTTATGCGGATCATCAAGTCCATTTGATCGTCGATCAGATCAATATGGCGATTACTCAACATCAGTTGAATGTTTACCTTCGGATATCGGTGTAGAAACTTCGGTATGTGCGGGTGAATAACAAAGCGTCCAAACGCCTTTGGCAGGCTCATCCTGATGAGCCCCTGTGCTTCGTCACAGGATGCTTCGCCGATGTCCATAACGGACCGTGCAGCCAGCACCATTTCCCGACAACGTTTAAAGGCTTCAACTCCAGCCTCGCTTAGTCGGAGCTTGCGCGTAGATCTCTCTAGTAGCCGCGTAGAAAGTGTCCGCTCAAGCCGCGTAATCTGACGGCTTACCGCTGAGGGCGTTATGCCAAGTTGAGCGGCAGCAGCAGAGAAACTTCCTTTTTCTACGACAAGAACGAAAGTCGCCATTTCTACCAGCTTGGTGATGTATAGATTTGGCTCCATTTCGTTGTCCCAAAGATGCTTAACTGGTTTTAGTTACCTTACTAAGATGCCGCGGCCGATCCGGATCCATCCCGCGTGCAATGGATAGTTGCGCGGCCATGACATAAAACGCCTGAATGGCGACGATAGGATCGAGGTCGGGCGTGGCCGCAATGGGGAGTGTCAGATCGCGCGCGGGGATATCATCGGGTGCGGCTAACAATACTTTGGCGCCGCGTGCGCGCATTTCTTCGGCCAGTGTCAGCAAACCACTTTGCGTGGGGCCACGGGTGGCGAAAATCAGTAACGGGTAGCCTTCGTCGATCAACGCCATGGGGCCGTGTTTGATTTCAGCACCACTAAATGCTTCGGCTTGGATGGCGGAGGTTTCTTTGAATTTCAATGCCGATTCGAGCGCCAGCGGGAAGCTGATGCCGCGTCCGACGACCATGATGTTGGTCGCTGGCGTGAGGACTTCTAGTGCGGCTGACCAGTCGCAATGGCTGGCCGCTTCTAATGCCTCGGGCAATGTTTCCAGCGCGGCCAGGAATGCCGGATCGTCTTGCCAATGTGCTGTGAGTAATGCACTGGCGACTAAGCTGGCGATAAAACTTTTGGTCGCGGCGATGCTGCGCTCGGCGCCGGCGTACAGCGGCATGGTCCATTCGGCGCTGGCGGCCAGTGGCGATGCGGCGTCGTTGACCAAGGCCACCGTGGTGGCACCGCCATCCCGGAAATACTGTGTCGGCAGGATGACATCGGGGCTTTGCCCGGATTGCGAGATTGCAATCGCCAAGGCATCACGCGCTTGCAGTGGTGCGTTGTTCAGGGTGACCAACGACATAGGCAAAGAGGCGACGATGCGGCCAAGTCGCGCCATGATGAGGTAGGCGCAGTAACTGGCGGCGTGGTCCGAGCTGCCACGTGCTACGGTCAGAATGCTGGTCGGCGGTGCAGCGCGCAAACGACGACCGAGTTCGGCATAGCGATCCCTTTCCTGTGAGAGCTGAATGGTGACTTGCGCGCTGGCCGAGCGTGCTTCTTTAAGCATCAATGAGCTTGAGGTCAATCTGTTCTCCTTCTACATACACTGCGGTGAGGTTGAGCTGGTGATCGAACACCAGAATGTCGGCGAAGCAGCCGGTTTTGAGGCGACCGCGTTCGCTCATTCCAAGATAATCGGCCGGATAGGTGGCGCAACGTAAAGAGGCTTCGGCCAGATCGAGTCCTAGTGCGACTAAGTTACGCAAGGCCTGATCCATCGTCAGCGTGCTACCGGCGAGCGTGCCGTCGGCAAGGCGCACGCCGCCCATGCATTTATGGACGATTTGTCGTCCCAGCATGTATTCGCCATCGGGCATGCCCGATGCTGCGGTGGAGTCGGTCACGCAATATAGACGCGGAATGGCGCGCAATGCGGCCCTGATTGCGCCGGGATGGACGTGCAACAGATCGGGAATGAGCTCGGCGTATTCGGCATGCGCTAATGCTGCACCCGCCATGCCCGGTGCGCGATGGTGAAAGGGGCTCATGGCGTTGAACAGATGCGTAAATCCGGTCGCGCCATTGTTGAGCGCAGCCAGGCCATCTTCGTAAGTTCCCAACGTATGCCCGATTTGCACCCGCATGCCGCTTGTGCTGAGGGTCTTGACCAAGTCCAGATGACCATCGACTTCCGGTGCGATCGTAATGAGTTTGAGGGGCGCAAAGCTGCGCAGCCAGTCAACTTGTTCGAGGGTGGCTTCAATGGCAAAGTCGGGCTGCGCGCCGAGTTTGCCGGGATTGATGTAGGGGCCTTCCAAATGCGCGCCCAGTACCCGTGCGCCGCCGTGGCAGCGGGTCAGACAGGCGCGGCCGATGGCGCTGAGTGCGGCTTCAAGGTCGGCAATGGGTGCGGTCATGGTGGTTGCCAGCATGCTGGTGGTACCGTGTTGCGCGTGCATTTTTGCGATGATATTGACGGCGTCGCCTGCGTTCATGACGTCCTGTCCACCGCCGCCGTGGACGTGCAGATCGATGAAGCCGGGCAAAATGTAGACACCGTCGTCAGGCATAATTTGATCAGGATCGAGGTCAATGGCCTCACCGCTGATATCCGTGATCAGTTCAGCGAAGCTGATCGCCCCGGCGATCCAGCCGGTTGGCGTGAGTACATTGCCATGCAGTTGGGTGACTGAGGTCATCAGTATTTCTCCGCAAGATGTTGACGAATCAGTAGCAATCCACCCGCCGCCGAATCGGCTTGCGGCAGAGAGCTGCGTTGTTGCAGGGTCGGCGGCAGATAGTTCAGCAGCACAGCCCCCAAGCCACCGCATAACGCTAACGGCAATTGTCCCCATGGATCTAGTGCCGCCGCCATTTTTCCGATTTCGCCAGCGGCCCGGTCGAGCATCGCCTGCGCAACTTTATCGCGTGCAGCATGTTCGATGATCAAGGGGGCTAATTGCGCATATTTGCTTTGATTAGCCTGCCCCAGCCAGTTGAGCACGCTGTCGCGCATGTGGCCTTCATGCCCACGTGGATTGCCGCCGCAATGCGTGATCACGCTGTCAGCTAAAGGACAACTTTGCGCACGTCCGTCGAAGACTTGTTGCACATAATTGATCGCTAACAGGCCGAGCCATGCGCCGCTGGCCTCGTCTCCGGACGGGAAACCCCAGCCGCCGATGATCTGTTGCGTTCCATCGTAGCGCAGCACCGCACCGATGCTGCCGGTACCGACAGCGATAATCGCGCCCGGTTGACCTTGATGCGCACCGAGTAGCGTTGTAATGGCGTCGGACGCCACAACAATGCTGCCGAAGCCGGAGTTTTTGGCGCTGAACTCCGTCGCCCATGTCGGGACATTCACCCCTGATAAGCCAAAACCGACTGCCATTGTTTTGAGGGGCGGCAATGGGATTGCGGCTTTGTCAAAGCCTTCTGTAATCGCTGCCATGATGGCCATCCTGGCGATATCACGGCCATGCATCAGCGCAGAGGGTCCGCTGGTGACTTCGGCTAAGGGTGTGCCATCCGCATGTTCGATACGCACGTGGGTTTTGGTACCGCCGCCGTCGACGCCGATCAGATAATCGTAATGTGAGTTCAGCACTGTATTCACTTCAAGTCCTGTTTGGTTGGGGAAGCATAAAGTTTACCAATGTTTACCTCCGTCATTATGGTTTTGATGAAATCAGATTCCCGGGTTTGTTCCGGCGCAGCGCGCAGCCGTTGGCATCAAAGGCATGGAAGGCGCTGCTGGCCGCTGAGAGGGCGATATTCTCACCAATGCGCACGGTATTGTTGCCATCCCCGCGCACCACAATATCTTGCCCGTTTGGTAGCGTGGCGTAGATGAAATTAGCTTCTCCAAGATGCTCGACGATGTTGACGGTGGCGCTGAAGATTTCACTGCCGGCAGCGTTTTCTACAATGTGCTCGGCCCGCAATCCCAGAGTGACCGGATCGCCGATGCGGAGAAGCCCATTGGCTGCGGTGACGCAGACATCGGCGCGCACTTCCTGGCCGCCGTCTAATTGGACTTTGATGCTATCGGCTTCGATGGCGCTCACCAATCCCGGCAATAAATTCATTTTTGGGGAACCGATAAAGGTCGCCACAAAGAGATTTTCCGGTTGCTGATACAGCGACAGCGGTGTGCCTGATTGCTGGATGTTGCCATCGTTCATGACGACGATTTTGTCGCCCAAGGTCATTGCCTCAACCTGATCGTGGGTAACGTAGACGATGGTGGCGCCCAGCTGGCGATGCAGTTTGGCGATCTCAAGCCGGGTTTGTACGCGCAGGGCGGCGTCCAGATTGGAGAGCGGCTCATCGAATAGAAATAACCTTGGCTTACGCACAATCGCACGCCCGATGGCAACCCGTTGGCGCTGACCGCCGGAGAGCTCACGCGGGAGTCGATCGAGCAAATGATCGATCTTCAGAATCTCGGCGGCGTGGCGGATTTGCTGATCGATCGCAGTTTTATCGGTCCCGGCGACTTTAAGCCCGAACGCCATGTTTTTATACACGGTCATGTGCGGATAGAGCGCATAGCTTTGAAACACCATCGCAATACCGCGCTCGGCTGGCGGCAGGTGATTGACGATTTGATCGCCGATGGATAGCTCGCCATCGGTAATGTCCTCCAAGCCGCACAGCATGCGTAGCAAAGTCGATTTGCCGCAGCCGGAGGGGCCGACCAGCACGCAAAATTCGCCATCTTCGACTTCGAGATTGATGCCAGCCAAGACATCTTGCTTGCCGTCGTAGGATTTTCTGAGTTGTTTGATACTAACGTTAGCCATGTTTACTTTCTTATTTCACTGCGCCGGAAGTCAGGCCGCGGATTAATTGACGCGAGAACAGTACGTACAGAATCAGAATCGGAATCACCGCCATTGATAACGCGGCCAGCACGGAGTTCCAGTCGGTAACGTATTGACCAATGAATTGCTGCACGCCGAGGGTGACGGTTTTGGTGTCGTCGCCGGGGGCCAGAATCAAGGGAAACCAAAGATCATTCCAGGCCGGGATCATGGTGAAGACGGCAACGGTGGCAATCGCGGGGCGAATGAGCGGCAAGATAATCTGAAAAAATATCTTGAATTCGCCGACGCCGTCGCAGCGTGCGGCCTCCTTTAATTCCTTGGGTATCTGACGGATAAATTCGGACAGAATCATCACCGCCAGCGGCAAGCCTTGCGCGGTATAGACCAGTATCAAGGCGGTACGGGTATTGATCAGATTAAGCGCGACGACTAATTGCAAGATCGATACCGTGCCAAGCCGGATCGGGATCATGATGCCAAGCGCCAGATAGAGTGCCATCATCCTGTTGCCGGGGAAGGTGTATTCCGAGAGCGCCCAACCGGCCATTGCGCCGAACAGAACGATCAGCAGCAATGCGCCCAATGTCACGATCAGGCTATTGCTGAAATACAGCATGAAGTTGGTGTTGGTGAGGACCTTTTCGAAACCGATCAGCGAGAACGTATCGATGGTTGGGAGTGCTAGCGGATTGTCGAAAATAGCGTCGCGTGACTTGATTGAATTGATCAGGATCAGCGCTATCGGAAACAGCGCAATGACGGCATAGCCGCATAGCACGATATGTACCCAGATGCGACCGATTTTATGGAACGAGCGCCGCGCTTGGGGTGGAAGGGTGGTTGAGGTCATAGCATATCCTTACAGCTCATAGCGCGTGAGCTTGCGCTGGATGACATAAAAGTAGACCGCCACGCCAATCAAAATCACCAGAAACATCAGCGTTGCGACCGCCGCGCCCATGGTCGGACTGCCGACTTGCGCCTGATAACCAAAGAAGGTGCGATAAAAAAATGTACCCAGCAAATCGGAAGAATAATTCGGCCCGGCCAGTGCGCCCTTGACTGAATAGATCAAATCAAATGCATTGAAATTGGCGACAAAAGTCAGAATTGTGACGAGTCCCAAGGTGGGCAAAATCAACGGAAGTTTGATTTGCCAGAAGATGTGCCATGCACCAGCTCCTTCGGCGTAAGCGGCTTCCAGCACTTCTTCCGGGACGGCAAGCAAGGCGGCATAGATGAGCATCATCGGGATGCCGATGTATTGCCAGACCGAAATCAAGGCCAGCGTTATTAAGGCGGTCGATTGTTGGCCCAGCCACGGGGCGAAGAAGTCCGCCATGCCGACAAAGCCCATCAGTTTTTCACCCACGCCCCAGAGTGGCGACAGAATCAATTGCCAGATAAAGCCAATGATGACGACCGATAGTAATGTCGGCAAAAAAATCAATGTCCGGTAGGTACGCGCCCAGCGCAAGCCTTTGAGGCTAAACAGCGTTGCCAGCAAGAGTCCGATCGGGTTTTGTATCAGCATGTGAATGGCAAAAAATTTCACGTTATTCCACATCGCATTCCAAAACGCGGTTGACCAGTCGGAATCGAACAGGATGGTGTGATAGTTGGCAAGCCCGACGAAGCTATGCACGCCAGCGTCGCTGGTGGTGTAAAAGCTGAGCCGCAGGGTGTCGAGCAGCGGCAGGGCGCTGAACATCGAATAGATGATCACCGCTGGCGCGAGAAAAATCGCGATATGCCAGGGGAATGGTTTTTTCACTGGGGGTCTCCAGACGTACTATTTGAGTCGAAGGCAGGGAGTCTAAAGAGTGAAGTTGAGGATAAGGTTCCTAAATCAACCCTACGTCGAATTACCCTTACCGTTCGCCCTGAGTAGCCCATAGGGCGTATCGAAGGGTTGCTTGAGTCAGCGATAACTTCGATACGCCCTTGGGCTACTCAGTTCGAATGGTTGGTGTTGATTTTTCAAAAGCCTAGAGTCTTTTGGGTCAGATCAATCACCACCGTATTTCAACGCTCCAGTCATCCTGCCGATTATTTTTGCTGCGGCTTATACCATTTAGCAAAGCCAGCCTGGATTTGCGCGGCAGCATCTTTCGGCGCTAATTTGCCGTTCAATACTTGCGCGTTGACGTTCCAGAGCTCGTTTTCCATACTCGGCGTGCCGCGGTTAAGAATTTGCGAGTTCAGGCGGATGGTGGACGAGCAGGTTTTGCGCCAGTCGATCATTTGTTTGGCAATCGGGTCTTTGACCGAAATCAAATGATTTGATAACGAGAAGAAGCCGGTGACCTTGTTGGTGTAGATATCGGCAAATTCTTGCGAACCCAGCCATGCCAGAAATTTATAGGCGTCTTCTTTATTTTTAGACTTTTTGTTGATGCCCACGCCGATATCGTTATGGTCGGAGATGTAGCACTGATCGCCAGCTTTCGGCACTGGAGGCGGGAAAACACCCATTTCAAATTTAGCGTTGGTGTTGAAGTAAGCGATATCCCACGATCCAGTCGGGTAGATGGCACCTTTGCCTAACGCAAACTGATTTTGGCTATCGCCGTAGGTTTGTGCGCTGGCACCTTTGCCGAGATATTTACCAAGTTTTGCTTCGTAGTCGAACGCGGCGACAAATTGCGGATCGGTGAATTTTGCTTTGCCCGAGATCAGCGCTTTACGGCCTTCTTCACCTTTCCAATAATTGGGGCCGATGCCGGTAAACATGACCTGGTTGGATTCCCATTGATCGGCAGTGCCGAGTGCTAACGGGGTGTATTTGCCGTTTGCCTTAATGGTGTCGAGGACTTTAAAGAATTCGGCTTCTGTTTTCGGTGGCTGCAGGTTGAGTTCTTTGAAGATTTTCTGGTTGTACAGGAAGCCGTGCATCACGGAGGCGATCGGCATGCAGAAGGTGTCTTTGCCGTCATCGGTTTGCCATGCAACTTTGGCGGAGGCGGGGAAGTTTTCCATGCCCGCTTTGCCATCAAGTTTTTCCAGCTGGCCTTTGTTATATAGGGACAGCGAAACGTCAAAGGGACGGCAGGCGACCAGATCACCGGCGGTGCCGCCCGCCAGACGCGCGGTCAGGGTGGAGTCGTATTCGGTGGGGGCGGTTGGTGAAAACTTGACTTTGATCCCGGGATTTTTCTTCTCAAAGGCAGGGATCAGTATGCCTTCCCATAACGCTTTGTCATCGACGCGCCAGCTTTCGATGGTCAGCGTACCGGCCTGGGCGGTACTGATGGCGGTGCATGCGGCAAGGGTGGCAATCGTGCTGAGAACAGCATTACGGATGGTATGCATGGTTTGTCTCCTGTTTGTGATGGGGCGAAGCTTTGTGAGCCCAACTCTTTGGTTGTTGTGTTGGCTCGGCGAAAGGACAGTATCACTATCTTTGTTGCGCGGCTATAGTCACTTTTTTCAGTCTTAAATTATCAATAAGTAATTGATTAATATAGATAATTTTTTATTTTGAGACGATGTGGGCAGCGCTGGCATTACATATATTTACATTGCGCACAGCGCAGGTCTGGCTTGTATGGGTAAGATTTTTTGATATCGAAATGAAAATTCATTTAACTTTACAAATCTTTACAAAAATGACCATATTCTGACCCATCAGGTGCGGCAAATTCCGTGCATGAACGCGCTTAAAACATCGTCAACTTACGTTATAGTCGTCCGCGAGGTGGGGACAAGATAAAAATGATCAGAGCTATAAAAATACAAACAAGCGTGTTGCTTGCTGCGTTATCCATCGTGGTGGCGGGCGCGCTGGTGCCGGGATTGTCTTACGGGGCTATGCGTCGCGTTACGCCGCCGGTGGCTCCGGAAAACTCTCAGCCAACTTCATCGCTACAGGTATTGCATTGGTGGACTTCTGACGGCGAACGTCAGGCGGTCAAGGTGCTGATCGATAAACTGGCAGAAGAGCATATCGTCTGGCGCGATGCCGCCATTCCGGGCGGGGCAGGACTCGGTGCCAGTAAAGTGCTCAAGAGCAAAATTCTCGCTGGCGATGCACCGGAAGCAGCCCAGCTCAACGGCGTGGTGTTCGGTGAATGGGCAGACTTGGGTTTATTGCTGGAACTCGACGATGTATCGACGGCCAACGATTGGAAAAAGTTGTTGTTTCCGACGGTCTTGTCATTGGTGCAAATTCGGGATCACGTCGTGGCCGCGCCATTGGGGATACATCGGATTAATACGCTGTTTTATAACCGTAAAATATTTGATCGGCTCGGTTTGTCGGTGCCAACGACGTGGGACGACTTTGATCGCGTGGCCGCGACATTAAAACAGGCTGGCATCGTGCCGTTGGCGCAAAGTAGTGAGGCGTGGCAGGTAGCGACCTTGTTTGAGACGCTGGTACTGGCAGAAAGCGGTCCGGCGTTTTATCGGCAATTGTTCGTTGCGATGCAGGCCCGGGCTTACGACGATCCCCGCCTGATCGATGCCTTAAAACGCTTGCGCGGACTCAAACAGTGGATGCCAAAGCCTATCAAAGAGCAGCCGTGGAATATGGTGACGCGGCAACTTGCGCATGGCGATGCTGCAATGCTGGTGATGGGCGATTGGGCCAAGGGGGCGTTGCATGCATGGGGGCGGCAGACCGATGTGGATTTTGGCTGTAGCACGGTGCCGGGGACGGCTGACTACCATTTGTATAGCGTCGATACGCTGGCGATGTTTGCCGGTAATTACGGACATCAGGCGGCACAGGAAAAGTTGGCACAGATTGCGATGTCTGAGGCGGTCCAGACGGATTACAACCAACGTAAGGGCGCGATCTCGGTCTGGCGCTCGCCGAACATGTCAACCATGGATAGTTGTTCTTTAGCGTCGTGGCGCAGTTTTAGTAAAGGGGCGGCATTTCAAGCGCCTAGTCTGGTGCACAGAATGGCAACCGATGAGATGACGAAAGACGCCATCGTGGCCGAAGTGCGGCGCTTTTTTATGGATGACAACATCACTGAAATCGATGCGCAGCGGCGGCTGGCGGCGATTGCGCGTAGTGCGCTTAAATAGACTAACGACGAATAAATCTTATGCGTAAAATTTTGATTGTGGACGATGACCATAAAACTTTGGCGTTGTTGAAAGCGTATCTGGAAAAAAATCAATATGAGGTCACGCTAGCGCATGACGGTGCGACCTTTCTGGCGGAGTTCCAGCGCAGTGCGGATACGTTATCGCTGGTGATTCTGGACGTCATGCTGCCGGACACGGATGGCTTTGCATTATGCAAAATCGTCCGCCGCCGTTCTAACGTGCCGATTATTATGCTCACCGCCAGCTCGGATGAAACCGACCGCGTCGTCGGCCTGGAGTTGGGGGCCGATGATTACATGGGCAAGCCTTACAGCCCGCGCGAATTGTTAGCGCGGATCAAGGCGATCCACCGTCGCATGGGTATCGAGACGGCGACTACGCCGCGTTATTATCGGTTTCTGGGTTTTACGCTCGATACCGTGGAGCGCACGGTGCTTGATGCCGATCAGCGGCTCGTTGCGCTGACGGGTCTGGACTATCAACTATTGAAATATTTTGTCGCCCATCCCGGCGCGATTCTCGAGCGTAGCGTGTTGTTTGAAGAAACCCGCGGTCGTGATTCCGGCCCCCTGGATCGTTCGCTCGACGTGCAAATCAGCAAGCTGCGCGACCGTCTCAGCGATGACGGCAAAGCGCCGCAATTGATTAAGACTGTGCGTGGCGCAGGTTATGTGTTTTCTGCTGACGTCGTGGTCTCTGCAACTTGAAACCGATACCGGAACGCTTTTCTTACCATCGCATGGTGATGCACCTGTTGGCTAGGAGTTTGCCGCAGTCTTTGCTGGGGCAATTGTCTGTTGTGATGGTGCTGGGCGTATTGGTGACGCAACTGGTCGGCGGCGTGATTTGGGCTGCACAGTTACGTGCTAAATCGGAGACTGAAACCCGTATCGCCGCCCAGCATTTAGGACATAGCGCAGCGAGCGCGATCCGCTATTTTAAAAGCTTACCGGCCAACTATCGGCCCATCATGATTCAACAATTGCGTGAAATGGGCGGCACGCGGTTTTTTGTGAATGCCAATGATGCGCCGATTCAGATGCAATCGATAGGCGCTAATCCGTTAGCCGACATGGCCAGCCAGACGGTGCTGCAAACACTACGCGCAGATCTGCCTTTTTTATCGGCGTTCAGGCTGGCGTTTGCGTGGCCGGATGCGGTCAATGTGTCTGATGACGGCCTCAAGATTGCCGATTTGCCCGATAACTGGGTGCAGCATATTTTGTTGCTCAAGCCCAATCCTGCTCCCGTGTTAGTGATACAGACCCAGCTTGAGCCGGGTAAATGGTTGTATCTGGCGGCGTTGATGCCGAATCCGTATTTTCTCGACAGTGACAGTCCGTTGTCACCGGATCGGCTGGTATTACAGGCACTGTCTTTAGCGGCGGTGTTGCTGCTGTCGATTCTTGTGGTGCGCTGGACGACGCGACCATTGGCGGCATTGTCGGACGCCGCAGAAGCGTTTGGCAAAGGTGAAACCGTGCCTGAATTGCCTGACACCGGAAGCCGCGAGTTTGTTAAAACGGCACGCGCTTTTAGCGCCATGCGGGAGCGGATCAAGCGTTATCTGGAAGATCGGGAGCGCTTATTCGTCTCTATTTCACACGATTTGCGCACGCCTATTACGCGCTTAAAACTCCGTACTGAACTGCTCGACGATGACGCTGTGCGGGCGGAATTTCACGAAGATTTGGATGAGCTCGACATGATGGTCAAAGGCGCGTTGCAGTCGGTCAAGGACAGCGATATTCATGAGAATCGTACCGAAGTCCGGCTCGATGCGCTAATCCAAAGAATGATCCGTGACGCGAGGATGGCCGGGCATGCGGTGGCTTTTGTTGATGCCGGATTGACGGTGATGGCGAAACCGTTGGCGCTTAAACGGGCGATTGGGAACCTGTTTGACAACGCGCTGTTTTATGGTGAAAGAGTGGAAATTTCGGTGCAGCAGGGCGCGGCTCGGTCCGTCATCATCCAGATTCGCGATCATGGGCCGGGTGTGCCGGAAGATGCCTTTGGGAGTTTGTTTCAACCTTATTTACGCCTTGCGCATGGGCGCGATCAAAATGCTGGCGGGATGGGACTTGGGCTGGGGATTGCCCGCAATATTGTGCAGGCGCATGACGGAGAGTTAGTGTTGGCGAATCATCCAGAGGGTGGGTTGGTGGCGAGGATTGTGTTGCCGGGGTGATGTAACTTATGGATTGACAATTTTCGGATTGTTGTACTAATATTAGTACATATTGTAAGGAGTAAATCATGGATGCATTGAACTATAGCTTTACCAGACAAAACCTCACTGCGGTGATGGACAAGGTCGGGCAAGATCACGCCCCGGTGTTAATTACGCGTCAAAAAGGTGATCCGGTAGTCATGATGTCGTTAGATGACTACAACGCATTGGAAGAAACAGCCTTTCTTTTACGTAACCCCAAAAATGCGAAACGATTGATGAAATCGATCGAATCTTTGCGAGCTGGTCAAGGCGTTGTGCGTGAGTTGCCAGATGAGGATTGAGTGGTCTGAGGAGGGGTGGGAAGATTATGTATATTGGCAAACGAGTAATACGTTAATGTTGAAACGTATTAATGCACTTATTAAAGATATTCTGCGCGATCCCTACACCGGGATTGGTAAGCCAGAGCCTTTAAAGCATCAATTATCAGGTTTTTGGTCAAGACGGATTGATAACGAGCATCGCTTAGTCTATGCGATTGAATCTGGCAGGCTGCAAATTGCGCAATGTCGCTCTCATTATTAATTTATTACTCACATTATAAAAATACATCAGATTGCCCGCAATATCGTGCAGGCGCATGGCGGAGAGTTAGTGTTGGAGAATCATCCTGAGGGCGGGTTGGTGGCGATGATTGTGTTGCCGGGGTGATTAATGTATGGACAGTGAGTAATTGTCATCAAACGATCAAACCAATCGTTGGTGGGAGATTTTTGATGATTTGATTCACCACATGGTCAACTGAAATATTGGCGGTATCGGACACAACATGATCATGGTTCCAAGGATCATATTGACGTTCAAGCACTGCTTTCCAGTCTGGCAGTGCATGACCTGAAATGTCTGCTATTCGTGACTCAATTCTCCGGCAATGTTCTACTTGGTCGGTGCAAATCAATTCAACCTCGAATATCTCTACGCCAGCTTCAAGCGCTACATTTCTCCAGGCATTGCGCGTGATGTTTAACGGATTCACCGAATCAACGATGACGGTTAACCCACCGCGCAGATTATCTCCCGCGATGGCATACCCAGCGAAGTAGCCGGAAGATCCGATATCAGCTTGGCTAATACCGGCTCTGATGAGTGCTTGTTCTAGCGAATCTATGCGTAAATAAACTGCAGCGAGTTTGCGTGCCAGCTTTCGCGCAATCGTTGTTTTTCCAGTTCCAGGTAAACCTCCAAACACAATCAACATTGTGGTTTCCTCATACATTAAGCACCATTCTTTGTAGTTGCCAAAATTCACTATAGTCGCTTCGCTTAACCTGGAAACAGCGTTTCTCTTTTACGTAGTCCGAAAATGCCAAACGTTTGATGAATGCGATCGCATCTTTGCGCGCAGGGCAAGGCGTTGTGCGTGATATCTTATAAAAACACATCAGCATGCACATGAAAGCGATGCGCAAGGCGTTTGGCGATCTCTTTGCTGATAGAGCGCTTGCCGCTCAGAATGTCAGATATGCGGCTTTGCGGCGCGCAGTCTTTCATGTCTTCTTGCTTGAGACCGTGTTGCTCCATCAAAAAACGTAAAACCTCGCTCGGTTCCGCTTCCGGAATCTGAAAATGCGCATCTTCGTAAGCCTTCACCTGATCGGCAAGATAGTCCAATACATCGGCGAGCGGATGGTTCTCGTTGTCGCCTACGGCTTCGAGCAGTACGGCAATTGTTGCGCTCACTTGTGCGTACTCGTCGTCGGTGTGGACCGAGGTAGCGCCGATGATTTGTTTAAATGGCAGCCACGCATTAAGAATGGCTTGCGATTCTGGTACTGCCTTGGTGGTGCTTCTTATTGTGTGTTTCATTGTATTTTCCGTTTCCAATTACTACGGTCATATTCTTTGTGCGTTAAAACATCGCGGATGTAAACCTTATTGCGGTTGTAGTGAATCGCCGCGATTAATCGATATTTGTTGCCGCCGATGTTGAAAACCGTCAGGCCATCGACATAATCGGCAGAGGCGAAGGTCGCTCTCAAGTCATTAAAATCGGTAAAGAGTTGGTTTTCCATCGTCCGATACCAGGCTTGTAAGGGACTTTGGGCGTCTGGATGTTTTGTCCAAAATTCAATGAGGGTCGGTTTGGTAATGACATGCATAGGTGTTATTTTATACCAAAATGGTATGTTGGTAGGTTTTAATCGGATTATTTAGCATCCCCATCTTTATACATCTCCACACTTTGGGCCACCAGCGCATACCCGGCGTCGCCCATATCGGTCGAGCTTGGCGTGACCTTTAAGACGCCGCTGATCCAGACCGCATCCATCGTGCGCACGCCTTTGATGGGTTTGATGCTGTTGACGTGGATGATCTGATTTGCCGGTGGCGGCGGGACGTGAATACAGCCGCCGAAGTAGGGCACCAGCAAGAATTCTTTTAATGCCTCACCTTCGCGATCGAGCGATACGACAAAGCCTGGAATCTTGATGGGTTTTCCATCCATGGCGGAGTTGATCGGGGCGTCTTTCCAGTATTCTTTGGCCTTTTCCAGCGCTGCCTGGGCACGTGGATCGTCATCCTCAAGTTTGCTGAAATCGATGCCCTTGAACGGTTTCATAGGGTCCCAACTGGCGGGGGCGAGTTGTTCCCATTGGATTTCTTGATAGGGTGATGCCACCTTCGCTGGCATGGGTTGGCTTGGGGTTGATGCGACCAGCGGTGCTTGTTGCAGACGATCACCGATTTTATAGCCGCCATCGAGCGCTGCCGTTTGCGCTTTCAGCATGGCTGTTGCAGCGCGGTCGGCATAGATATACCGGCCGACTATTCCTGTGCCGAGACCTGCGATGACGATGGCACCTATCCATAGATATTTTTTCATATGAACCTTGTTTTACACCCTTGGCGTCAAGCCGTCCGACAAACTGAGCCGATACGCTCGCAAGCCTGGCAATACACTGGCGATCAAACCGCCGCAGATGGTCCACAGCAGTAACCACAGCTCGCCCGTAGTCGGCAAGGCCGGATGCATGGCGATGCCAAATTGCGTTGCGAGCAGCGGCCCGAGCAACAGGATGGCGAGGTTTAAGAAGACGACCCCGAGCAGCACGCCAACGAGCATGACGACAACACCTTCGAGCGCTAACAGAAAGAAGATCGTGATCGGATGCGCGCCGACCGAGCGCAGTATCGCTAGCTCGCGCCGCCGTTCGCCGAGGCTGGCGAGGATGGCGGAGACGAGTCCTGCCAGTCCGACGATGACGACCATCGCAGACACTGCTAAGAGTGCTTTTTCACCGACGCCGACGACTTGCCACAATTCATCGAGGGCTACGCCCGGCAAGACGGCCATTTGCGGATCGTCTTTGTCGTTGGCAATGGCACGTTGCAAGGCAAATACGCTGGCCCGGTTTTTCAGTCCGACCAATACCGCCGTGACGGTTTTGGGTGTCAGATCGAATTTTTTCACCATTTCAGACGGAATCATCAAGCCTTTGATCGGTGCACCAGCTTCCCAATCGAGATGAATGGCTTCCATCGCGTCTAGTCCGATATGCACGGTGCGGTCAACGGGCGTGCCGGTGCTGGCCAAAATGCCGCTGACGACGAACGGTTTGTCGGCATGCTCGATCAGGTGCGGGCCGCCGCTGCCGTGGCTGAGGGTAATTTTGTCGCCGAGTTGGTAATGGAGTTGTTTGGCAACGTCTGCGCCGAGTACGGTTTGAAAGACGTCGTGAAACGGCTGACCGGCTTCGAAGCGCAGCGGTTGTTTGTCGCCGTAATGAAAATGCGTGAAATAGTTACCATTGGTCGCCAATACCGGAAAGCCGCGATGCGAGTCGCCCAGCGAGAGCGGAATCGTCCATGCTACGGCGGGATTGCGGGCCAGTTTTTGCGCGCTGTCCCAGCCAATATTGTTGGTCGCCCCGCCGATGTGAAAAATCGCGTACAGCATCAATTGGACCGAGCTGGTGCGTGCGCCGACGACCAGATCGGTGCCAGAGACGGATTGCGAAAAGCTCTCGCGCACATCGTGGCGGATGCGCTCAACGCCTAACAACAGCGTGGTGGAGAGGGCGATGGCGACCATGATCAGGGCCAGAGTAAAACGACGATTCCAGGCGCTGAGTGCGGCTAGTTTGATCAACATGTTCATAGCTGATCCTCAGGGACGGCGGCGTGGTTGAGTTCATTTAAGGCCAGTTGATGACTGAAGCGCGATGCCAGGCGTTGATCGTGGCTGACAAACAGCAGCGTGGAGCGGGCTTGTTCGCACTCGCGCTGGACCAGATCGAGAAAGCGTTGTTGCCGGTCGGCGTCAAGCGCGGAGGTCGGCTCATCGGCGACGATGATTTCCGGTTGGCCGATCAGTGCGCGGGCGGCGGCAACCCGTTGTTGTTGACCGATGGATAATTGCGTGACGGGTTTGCGCCATAGCGATGGGGCCAGATCGAGACTGCCTAACAACGACTCGGCGGCGTTGCGCAAAGTGCTGCCTTGGGCCAGAGCGCGTTGCCGTCGATAGCGTGAAAACTGGCATGGGAGCAGGACATTATCGAGTATCGATAAATACGGAATTAAATTGAATTGCTGAAAAATAAAGCCGATGTGATCAACCCGAAACTGGTCCCGTGCCGAGGCAGAAATACTGTGGAGTTCGGTGCCGAGGATGGTGATGCTGCCTTGCTGCGGCACGACGATTCCACCTATGAGTGCCAGCAAGGTGCTTTTGCCGCTGCCGCTGGGACCGGCGATAAATACCTGATCCTGACGCGCAACTGTAAACCTATCCATTTGCAGAGTTGGCGCAGGCTGACCGGGCCAGCTGAAAGAGACATTTTCTAAATCGATGACGATTTGATTGGCGATTTCGCTCATGAGATGGTGTGCACTTTATTCCCAGGAAATCCGGGATGCCGATGGTAGCAGCGTGGCTGCAATCTGTTTTTCGGGGGTGACCATTTGGACCTCAATTTTTTGGAAACCCTTAAATTGTGCGAAGAGTGCGACGTCGATGCTCTGTAGCCGTTCAGGATGCGCACACTGGAAAATGAAATCGGCGTCGAGGTCGGCATGGCCCGGCTCTGCCGGGGTATTTATCGCCGCCGATGCCAGAGGTTCGCCCAATAATGTCGGATCAAGCGCGGCGGAGATCAATTTGACCGATACCGGTCGGCATGCCGCGGCGGGCGTTGCGACAAATACTTTTTCTGCCATGCGTAAGGTCTGGGCCATTTGTTGCGCAGCTTGTTTATCTTTAGCGCTGGTAGCTGCGTGTTCGAATCCCAACAGGTTCATCAGCGGCGAATCCAGATGCAGTGTGAGTTGCGATCCATCGACGGCGACGTCGAGTTTGCCAACGCCGTGGACGTGGGCTTCGTGAGCTATTGCGGGGGAGAGTGTCAGACAGAGGAGCGAGGCGAACAGGGTGCTAATGGTGGGGCCGGAAAGTGCGCGTTTCATGTTGTCTTTCGTATTTTTTAATGCGATCAGCACAGAGTGATGAGGTAAAGCCATTCTGCAACAGTGTTGCATTATAGGGCTAAATCAGCATCCAGTTGAGGCAAGAAATGTTTCAGACTATGTCTGCGGCGCTGTTTTTAAGGAGCCAATAAGGTGTCCAACAGCCAACCTCCGGCCTGTCCCAATCCATGGCGTCGTGACCAGACCGCATCGACCTGAATGGTTTTAGGCCAGCCCCGTACCTGCAATTCCAGCAAAGCATCCGCCGCAAAGCGCAGCACCAGCCAACGGGGCAGTTCAGCCCAGCCGAATCCCAGTTCGGTCATTTCGAGTAACAACAAATAGCTCGATGACGACCAGCAGAGGCCGCGGCGGCGTTCCACGATATCGTCCAGATAGGTATTGAGGCGTAATTCGCGCGCTTCGCGCAACATTTCCGTTGTGACATGCGGGACCGTTGCCAGGGGATGATTTTTTGCGACATACAGTCCGATCTCCGAACGCTCCGCCATCGATTCGAATCCGACATCGGGCGGATAGTCTGGTTGCGCGGCGACTAAGCCAAGTTGTGCGCGTCCCTCTTGCACCAAGGCCACCACGTCAGAGTGTTCGGCGATCATGCATTCGAGTTCGAGTTCCGGGTAACGTCGCTCAAAATCCAGCAAAATCGATTCGAAACGGTTCGATTGGTAAGTGTCCGAGAGCACCAACGTCAGCGTCGGCTCCAATCCATCAGCGAGTCGATGGGCTGAGCGTGAGAGGCGGTCACTGGCATCCAAAACTTGTTGTGCATGAATCAACATTGCCTTGCCATGACTGGTCAAGGTCGGTCGGCGCGTGCTGCGATCAAAGAGCAATAACCCTAAATCAATTTCAAGATTGGCAATGGCTTCACTGACGGTGGATTGCTGTTTATTGAGTTTGCGTGCAGCGGCGGAGAACGACCCTTGCGCGGCAGCTTCTACAAAAATAAAGAGGGATTCTAAAGAGTGGGACATGAGGAATATGGGTTTGATGATCGGAAATACCGATGGTTAGCTATTTTGTAGTATCAATAAAATCCAAGAGAATGGCAACCTTTGAATAATAGGACTTACGCAAAATTGCCCCAGCGGCATTATCCCTCCTAGCAGTACTAAAGTACTGGCATCAAAGGTCTGCCTTGCTGGAACAATTTTCCGTAAGTCCTAAAAAATAAGGTGTTGAATTGATATGAATAACAATAAAACTTTCGCTGAACGTTGCTTGCATGCACTATCTTTTGAAGCGCTCGCAGTCGTTCTCAGCGCCCCGATTTTATCGTGGTTAATGGGCGTGTCGATGGCCAAGGCTGGTCTGCTGACCTTGATGATTTCTCTCATCGCCATGGTGTGGAATGTGATTTTTAATACCTTCTTTGATCGCCTTGAGCGACGTTTTAAGATCGTCCGCACGGTCCGGGTCCGGGTGATGCATGCGCTATCGTTTGAGTTGGGTCTGATTGCGATTGTGATTCCATTAGCGGCATGGGGACTTGATATGAGTTTGATCGACGCATTCTTTCTCGATATCGGTTTGGTGCTGTTTTTCTTGCCTTATACCTTTCTGTTTAATCTTGGCTACGACAAAATCCGCGAAGCCGTCATCAGAAAACGGTGTGTTGCATAGCCGTATTTCATTGCCCTTTGCCATACAGAGCATGCGGGTGTTCTTTAGTTGCGCCTCTCTAAGGAATGCCTATTTCTTATGGGCAATTTCGATTACATTGAGCGAAAATATTCCTGCAGTAATACCAGATTCAAGACGCTGCTTGCGTTATGCACAACTCCTGCTTTAGAAAAAACCTTATGCAAAATACTTCCCGAAAATCACTCTTAAAAGAATTTATTGTCTTAGCTATTCCGACATTGCTGTCCGGTTGGGTCTACACCTTGTATACCTTCGTGGATGGCATTTTTATTGGTCGCTATCTGGGCTCGCAATCGTTGGCCGCCCTCAATTTGCTGGTGCCTTTGATATACGTCCCGTATGCACTGAGCTTGATGATAGGGGTCGGGGGCGCGACCTTGATTGCGCGACTTTTAGGCGAAAATCGCCATGATGAAGCTCGTCGCGTATTTACCCAGGCCTTGTGGAGCATGCTTGCTATCGGTATTGCTTTGAGCGTCGTGGTTTTGACGAATACGGCGAAAATAGCCGAATTGATGGGCGCGACCGGTCATCTGGCCGAACTCGTAGAAGACTATTTGAGTAGCTACGCCTGGTTTATTTTGTTTGCGCAGGCCTTGTATGCATTGGAGTTTTTCTTGCGTACTGAAGGCGCAAAAGCGGCTGCGTTTGGCTTGTACGCGATGTTTTTTGGTGCTTTGGTCAATATCGTCCTGGATTATTACTTCATCGTCGTCAATCCCCACGGTATGAAGGGGGCGGGATTGGCAACCGGGATCAGCATGATGGTTTCCAGTGGCACGATGCTGATCTATCATTTTTATAAAGCCAAAAACGTCAAGCCTTGCTGGAATGCGTTTAAGGGCGGCAGCCAGGTGGGCACGATGTTGTACAACGGTTCGTCCGAATTTCTGGGCGCAATTGCGCCAGTTGTGACGGTCTTTGTATTCAATCGGGTGGTCTTGGGCGCCTATGGTGAGAGCGGACTGGCAGCCTATGCGATTTTGGAATACATGACGCTGGCCGCCGTCGTCACCATGATGGGTATTGTGCAAACCATGCAGCCGATGATCAGTTTTTATCGCGGTGCCCAGCAACCGCGCGCCGTGCATACCGTGTTTACTTTCGGGACATCGTTGGTGATGGGGGTTGCTGCGTTGATCGCGGTCGTGATGCTGGTATTTTCGCGGCAACTGACATTCTTGTTTTTACCAGACGGCGGAGCTGCGTGGGATGTATTGGCACCGGTGATCATTTGGTACGCATTGGCATTCTTGCCGACGGGTTGTAATTTGATTGCCGCCGGTTATCTGACGGCGGTGGAGCGTCCGGGCGCATCGGCGGTGATTGCAGTGTTGCGTAGCTGGGTATTGTTGCTGGGTTCGTTGTGGTTGCTTAACAAGTACTTTGGTGGTGATGGGATCTGGTATGCCTTACTCATCACAGAACTATTAACGTTAATTGCCAGCGTGTGGCTTGTTTTGCGCTATCAACGTCAAATGAAGTTGTCTGCCAGTGCCCGTATAGCGGGTGTTTGAACCCATAACTCTCCATATAAAAAGCCGCACTTTCTAACAAGAAAG
>NZ_JBRIIQ010000045.1:0-32557 GCF_052976905.1 Glaciimonas sp. GG7
TCCGACTCAGTAGTTCTATGCCGAGTACCACGGACAAGCACGAATCGATATTTATTTTTTATGCAGCCGGGCGGGAAGCGATAAAGCGCTGGCTTCGGTGCAATTGTTGCGACGCTTGTTGCCGGGGTTGTTGTTGACACTGACGGCTGCGTTGATTGGTTATGTCGGGTTGGCGATGACGCCTTTTCCGGGTTTGCGCCAGATGGCGGTTTTTTCAGTGCTGGGTCTGGTGTTTGCGTGGCTGACGGTGATTTTTTGGTTTCCAGCTTTAGTGCAGGCATCCACGCTGAAACAAACACGGTTTGCTGCATGGCTGGGAGCGAGTCGCCGTTACTGGCCGTTTTTCCGCTTGAATCGTGGGACCTTACTAGCGGCAATCTTGTTCGGCGCGTTCGTGGCGACCGGGCTGGTACGCTTGCAGGTGAATGATGATATTCGCTCATTGCAGACGCCGCCCAAGGCGTTGCTGGACGATCAAATCAAGCTCTCCAAAATACTCGATGCACCGACGCCGGTGCAGTTTTATCTGGTGCGTGGCGAGAGTGCCGAGCAGGTTTTGCAGCGCGAGGAGGCGCTCAGGCTACGGCTGGAGCCGTTGATCGCACAGCACGTTATCAGCGGTTATCAGGCGATGTCGAACTGGACGCCTTCGCTGCGTACGCAAACGGCAAATCGGGCTTTGGTTGAGCGAGCGCTATTGGGTGCAGTTGGGCCGCTGAAAACTTTGGCGACGCAGTTGGGCGAGGATGACAGTTGGGTTGCGCAGATGCGTGCGCGTGCATCTGGCCCGGTTGTCAGTGGCTTAACGCCAGAGTTAACGCCAGAGGCGTTTTTGAGGACGGCAGCGAGTGAGCCTTCGCGCCATCTCTGGCTGGGTCAGGTCCGCGGGGCGCACGGTAATATTTTTGCGAGCATCGTGGCGCTACGAGGTGTGAATAATTATGCTGATTTGCCGTTATTGAAACAGACAGCAGCGCACCTTGATGGCGTGCAATGGGTCGATAAAGTTAGTGAAATTTCTTCGGTGCTTGGCCATTATCGGCAATACATGGGCGCGGTTTTGCTGGGGGCGTATGTCGCGATTTATTTGTTGCTGTTTGCGCGCTATCGGTCTTCTGCGTGGCGGGTATTGCTGCCGCCAGCGCTGGCGAGTGTGGCTACGTTGGCGTGGCTGGGCGTGATTGGTCAGCCGCTGCAAATGTTTCATGTGTTGGCGTTGATGCTCATTCTTGGCTTGGGCGTGGATTATGGAATTTTCTTGCAAGAGAAAACAGAGCAGTCCAATCATGGTGGGCAATTTGCCTGGCTGGCGGTGTGTTTGTCGGCGGTTAGTGCCTTGTTGTCGTTCGGCTTGCTGGCGTTATCCGGGACACCGCCGTTGCATGCGTTTGGATTCACGATGCTCATTGGGATTGCTATTGTATGGCTGATTGCTCCATGCTTTTGTAAAACAACGGATAGATAAAAAAATGATGCCAGTAATTGAAAAGTACGATGTGTTGGTGATTGGCGCTGGCCCCTCCGGATCGGTTGCTGCGGCGCTGCTGCGCCAGCAAGGTCGCCGGGTGTTGGTGCTGGAGCGGGAGCAGTTTCCGCGCTTTAGTATCGGCGAGAGTTTGTTGCCGCAAAGTATGGAATATTTAGAACAGGCGGGGATGTTGCAAGCGGTGGTGGAGGCTGGATTTCAGTATAAAAACGGGGCTGCTTTTGTGCGCGGAGAGCGGTATACCGATTTCGATTTTCGGGATAAATACTCTGCCGGCTGGGGGACGACTTATCAGGTCCAGCGTGCTGGCTTTGATGCTTTGCTGGCGAAAGAGGCGCTGCGCCAGGGCGCTGAAATACGCTTCGAACATACGGTGAAGGCTGTCGATCTGGATGTGGTTAAACCGTTGGTGACGGTGCAGGATGCACATGGGAACGGCTATCAGGTGGAGGCGAACTTTATTCTGGATGCGAGTGGCTTTGGGCGTGTCTTGCCACGCTTGCTGGACCTCGAGACCCCATCGAATTTTCCTGTCCGGGGTGCGCTATTTACGCATATTGAGGACGGGATTCTTGCCGGAGTTGATTTCGATCGCAACAAAATTCGCATCACGGTCCATCCTGAACATTGTGATGTCTGGTATTGGTTAATTCCGTTTACGGGTGGTCGTTGCTCCATAGGCGTGGTGGCGGAAACCGCATTTTTGGCGCAGTACCAAGGGTCTGACAGTGAGCGGTTACAGGCTTTGGTTAGTGAAGATCCGGCCTCGCAAAAATTGCTGAAGAATGCGCGTTGGGATACCCCTGCACGCTCGATTGTGGGTTACTCGGCGAATGTTAAATCGTTGTGGGGTAAAGGATATGCCTTGCTCGGCAATGCAGGAGAATTTCTTGATCCGGTATTTTCATCCGGGGTCACGATTGCGGTGAAGTCGGCCAGTTTGGCGGTCGGGGTGTTGCAACGCCATTTCGAGGGGATGGAGGTCGATTGGGAGAGTGAGTACAGCGTGCCGCTTAAAAAGGGTGTCGATACTTTTCGAACGTTCGTTGAGTCCTGGTATGCCGGTGGTTTCCAGAAAGTAATTTTCCACGAGCGTCAGCAGCCCGAGATTCGCCGGATGATTTCGGCGATTTTGGCCGGGTATGCATGGGATGAGACGAATCCTTATGTACGCGAAAGCCAGCGCCGTCTGAAAGTGTTGGAGGAAGTATGCGGCTAATCGGCATTTCAGCATTGTTGCTGGTGGCGACCTTGATGCTTGGCTGCGCCAGTGTAAAGCCTGCAAAGCCCACACGATTGGGCTTGAAATTATCGCCAGCTTCGTTGGGCGTGAGCATTCATTTGCAGCAGCATTTGACGGTTGAGCGTCATGGCCGTACCGATCAACTCGACGCGGCATTAGAAGTTGATCCGCAGCATGTCACGATGGTGGGGCTGGCGCTGGGCCAGCGTGTGCTGACTTTGCAGTATGACGGGCAGACTTTGCAGACCTGGCGTCATCCGATGTTGCCGTCGCAAGTGCGCGCGGAGGATGTGCTGGAAGATATGCAATTAACGTTGTGGCCGCTGGCGGCGATACGGCAGGCGTTGCCGCAGGGCTGGAGCATCGCGCAGCAGGGCTTACGGCGGACTTTGTCGCTCGATGACGTGCCGGTGGCGGTGATTGACTACAGCAATGCATCGCCCTGGGGCGGTAAAGTCGTCTTGGATAATGTGCGTTATCACTATAAGTTAACCATTGAGTCGCAGGGCGGGATTGAAACAGATGCAGCAACCACACCTTAATGGGGCCGCAATATGCTCTTTTTAAATCAACTTGGCATCATTTGTGCGCTTGGACGAAATCACGCTGATATTCGTCGACGCCTGTTTGCGGGTGATAGCGGGATCGCGTTGACCGATCGCTATTCCAGCGCCAGGGCATTGCCGCTGGGGTGTGTTGACGGTGTTTTGCCGGAGATGGATGACGCATTTCCGCTAGCCCACCGCAGCCGAAATAATCAACTTTTGTTGGCCGTGTTGAGCCAGATTCGTCCGGCGGTGGATGCAGCTATTGGGCAGTACGGCGGGCACAGAATTGGGATCGTGCTGGGGACCAGTACGTCTGGGATTGCGGAAAGTGAGTCTGCGTTTAAACAGCGTCTTGCCAACGGAAAATTTCCTCCTGAGTTTGCCTACGGACAACAGGAAATGGGTTCGCCTGCGGCGATGTTGTCCGACGTATTGGGGATTACTGGTCCGGCGTACGTTCATTCTAGTGCTTGCGTTTCTAGCGCCAAGGCGATGGCGAGCGCTGCCCGATTGATTCGGATGGGGTTGTGCGACGTGGTGTTGACGGGTGGCGTGGATTCTTTGTGCGCGTTCACGGTGGCCGGTTTTGGGGCGCTGGCATCGGTCAGTGCTACACGCTGCAATCCCTTTAGCGCCAATCGTAATGGTCTCAATATTGGTGAGGGCGCGGCGCTATTTTTGATGAGTGCACAAGCCGGGACTGTCACCTTGAGAGGCTGGGGAGAGTCGTCCGATGGGTATCATATTTCTGCGCCTGACCCGGCTGGCGGCGGCGCGCGGATTGCCATCGAGCAAGCGCTCACAAGAGCAGGGGTTGAGGCGACGCAGATTGATTATGTTAATTTGCACGGCACCGCGACGCAGCAAAATGATGCAATGGAAAGCCGTGTTGTGAATACTATTTTTGGCGACCGTATGGCGGCAAGTTCTACTAAATCGATGACCGGCCATACCTTGGGTGCGGCGGGGGCGATTGAGGCGGGATTGTGCTGGCTGGCGATGCAGGATGATAATCCGGCTGGCTGCTTGCCACCGCATTTGTGGGATGGTGTTGGCGACAGCAATTTGCCGACATTACATTTACTTCCTGTTGGCTATCAATTGGGACGTCCATTGCGTTTTGCGCTGAGTAATTCTTTTGCGTTTGGTGGGGCAAATGCTGCGTTGATAATGGGGCGCGAATGATGACTGATTCTGTCACTACGTCGTCGATTGCGGCGCTGCCGGATATCCGTAGTCTGGTGCCGCATTCAGGTGTGATGCTGTTGTTGGATCGCGTGCTTGCTGCAGATGAGGATAGTTTATGCGCTGAAGTGACGATGCGACCGGATAGTTTGTTTATGGGTGCAGATGGCGTGGGGAGTTGGGTCGGCGTTGAATACATGGCGCAGGCGATTGCTGCTTTTGCCGGTTATACGGCGCGCTTGAAGGGAGAGGAAGTCAAGATGGGGTTTTTACTCGGAACCCGTCGTTACGAGGCTAAGTGCGATCGGTTTATATCGGGAATGGTGCTGCGTGTGGTGGCGCGGCGGATCTTGCTGGCCGACAATGGAATCGGCTCGTTTGAGTGTCAAATCGAAGATGCCGAGGATGCTAGCTGTAGTGTGCTGGCGCAGGCGACGATTACTGTTTTTCAACCGCATGATGTGCATGTTTTTCTGGAAGGGAATGCGGAATGACGTTGGGATTAAAGAATAGGGATGGCATGCAGCAATCGGTACTGGTCACAGGTTCAAGCCGTGGGATTGGCCGGGCTATCGCACTGCGTCTGGCGCGCGATGGTTATGACATTGTCTTGCATTGTCATCGTCAGCGCGAGGCGGCAGATGCGGTGGCGCAGATGATTGAGGCGCTTGGTCGACAAGTACGGGTGCTGCAGTTTGATATAGGGGATCGTCAGGCGACGGCCGATATTTTGTTGGCCGATGTTGCGCAGTTCGGTTGCTATTACGGCGTGGTCTGCAACGCTGGGGTAGCGCGTGATAATGCATTTCCGGCGATGTCGGGGGAGGATTGGGATGTGGTTTTGCAGACGAATCTGGATGGCTTTTATAACGTACTCAATCCATTGATCATGCCGATGGTGCATCGCCGTGCGCCAGGGCGGATTGTGACGTTGGCGTCGGTGTCGGGCTTGATCGGTAACCGTGGCCAGGTTAATTACAGCGCAGCCAAGGCTGGCATTATCGGCGCGACCAAGGCTTTGGCGATTGAGTTGGCTAAGCGCAATATCACCGTCAATTGCGTGGCACCGGGTTTGATCGAGACCGATATGATTGCCGACGTGCCGCTTGAGGAGGCGTTGAAAATGATTCCGGCGCGGCGGGTTGGAAAGCCGGAAGAGGTAGCCGCGGCGGTAGGTTTTTTGATGGGAGCTGATGCGGCTTACATCACGCGTCAGGTCATTTCGGTCAATGGAGGTATGGCATGAAGCATGACTTGAAACATGACTTGAAACATGATTCGCTGCGGCATCGCGTAGTGGTGACCGGGATGGCCGGTATCAGCCCTATCGGTAATGATTGGCAGAGCATGCGAGCGCATCTTGGTAGTTATCGTAACGCTGTGGTGCGGATGGAGGACTGGGCTGATTATGATGGTCTCAATACGCAACTAGGCGCACCTGCGGTTGCGTTTTCATTGTCGGAACGTTATACGCGCAAGAGTATGCGCAGTATGGGGCGAGTAGCGTTGATGGCGACGCGGGCGACTGAATTGGCATTGATTGATGCGGGTTTGATTGATGGTGTACATGTCGATCCGCTTTTGAAAAATGGTAGTTGTGGAATTGCTTATGGTTCATCGGCGGGGTCGCCAAAGGCGATTGGCGATTTTGGCAAGATGATGGAGGAGCGCTCCACGAAGGGTATTAATGCCACCACTTATATCAAGATGATGGCGCATACCGCTCCGGTGAACATTGGCGTGTTTTTTGGGATTACCGGGCGGGTCATTACGACATCGAGCGCCTGCACTTCCGGCAGTCAGGGTATCGGTTATGCCTGCGAGACCATTAGTAGCGGACGTCAAAAGGTGATGATCGCAGGCGGTGCTGAGGAATTATGTGCGACGGAGGCGGCGGTCTTCGATACGCTGTTTGCTACTAGCATTCGCAACGATATGCCGACATTGACGCCGCGCCCTTTTGATAGCGGGCGCGATGGATTGGTGATTGGCGAGGGGGCTGGTACGTTAATTTTGGAGGAATTCGATCACGCGCGTGCGCGTGGTGCAACCATCTATGCTGAGATCGTTGGCTTCGGGACCAATAGTGATGGCTGTCATGTTACCCACCCCAATACCGATACGATGCGTGTGGCGATGGCGCTGGCGTTGACAGATGCGGGTTTGCCGCCGTCCGCAATTGGCTATATCAGTGCGCACGGTACTGGTACAGAGCAGGGCGATATCGCGGAGTCACATGCCACGGCGCAGGTATTCGGCAATAAAGTGCCGATTAGTTCACTGAAGAGCTATACCGGCCACACACTGGGCGCTTGCGGGGCATTGGAGGCGTGGGCCGGTATCGAGATGATGCGTGCAGGCTGGTTTGCGCCCACCATCAATCTGACGCAGGTGGATACACGCTGTGCTGAACTGGATTACATCGTGGGCGAGGGGCGGGAATTGGAGTGCAGCTATTTTATGTCGAATAATTTTGCCTTTGGCGGCATTAATACATCGTTAATTTTTAAGCGATTATAAGGCGACACTTGCGGACTGGGGAAATGATCAAAGGCTTGCAAGCCGTTTTGCGTTCGCTGTTGCTCTTGTGTACAGCGGTTGTAGTCCGGTGTGAGCAACATCGGCTAATGACGCATTTAACTGTGACATCGCCTCGGCAGAGTGGGTAATATGACTGTGGATCAAATTATTCCGCCCCGAGGCCATGGGCTTGACGAATGTGCCGACGGCAAGGGCAATGAAGTCCTTGGTGCCGAGTAGTAATTGTTGGAGTGTCAATTTGGCTACCTGATGCTGCAGACCCACCATGCGTAGGGTGATGGCATGGGTTGACTCGGAGAGTGCGTCTATTTTCTCTAGCTTCATTAAGCTAAATTCGTCTTGATCTCGTTGGGTCGGCAGAAGTCCGGCCATTGCCATGCGCGTACTTCGATGACTGATAACCTGCGCCGATGCTGTCATCATTTCGGTGATTTGGGATGCCAGATTGCTCCAGGCAGTGTACGGATTTTCGGTTGTAATAGCAGGTGGCAGGGGTAAGGATTGTTGCGTTGCGATATTCATGGCGTGTCCCTCAGGTAGATTGGTTAATACGTCAGAATGTATCAACAATTCATACGTATACTCTATGGATAACGACTTCACGTGTTCAGGGAATGGGGAAAAGTACATTGAATAACGCAAACCATACCCTGTTTTTTTAGATTATTCAAAATTATTTGTTGCGTCGCAACATATTTTGGGGGCGGTGAGAAGAAAATATCCCTCCTCCAGTTAGTAATCTGATGTGTGTTGATAAATGAGTATGAAAGTCGGCATAAAAAACCGTAAATCTTCACTTAACCCGATGATGGCTTCAGGTAAAATTCTGCTATGAAAATTCTCATCAGTAACGACGACGGTTATCTGGCACCAGGCATTATTGCGCTGGCGAATGCGCTCACGCCTATTGCTGAGATTGTAGTGGTTGCGCCCGACAGTAATCGATCAGGTTCTTCTAATTCGTTGACTCTGGATCGTCCGTTATCTGTGCATCGTGCTGAAAACGGCTTTTATTTTGTGAATGGTACGCCATCGGATTGCGTCCATATTGCATTAACTGGCATGCTCAATTTTCGGCCTGACTTGATTGTCTCAGGGATTAATCAGGGCCAAAATATGGGTGATGACACCCTGTATTCAGGCACCGTTGCGGCGGCAACTGAAGGATTTTTGTTTGGTATCCCTGCGATTGCGTTTTCTCAGGTGAGCAAAGGGTGGGATGAGTTGGATGCTGCGGCAAAGGTGGCGCGGGAGATCGTTGAGCGCCGTTTCGATCATCTGTCTCAACCGTATTTACTCAATGTGAATATTCCGAATCGCCCTTACCATCTGTTGAAACCTGCATTGGCAACTCGATTAGGTAAGCGACATATATCTGAGTCAGTCATCAAAACACAGGATCCTCACGGGCGCGAAATTTATTGGATCGGCCCGGCAGGCGCTGCCAAAGATGCGAGCGTAGGGACGGATTTTCATGCCATCGCTCAAGGTCATATTTCCATCACGCCTTTACAGATTGATGTGACGCATACAGCACAGCTGACAGCATTAACGAAAGATTTATCATGACAGAAGCGCCGAAGCGCTTCCCATTGACGCTATCTTCGGTGGTCTCTAAGCCGAAGTCCACTGGCACACAAGCTAATCGCGTTGTTGCGACGCCTCAGACGGCGACTAGAAACGCAGCTTACGATCATCTTAAGTCGTCTCCACCGAATCCATTCGGCGGTCCGGCGTCCGCCAAGCCGTCGTTTTACAGTCCGCCAAATGCGCCCAACGTACTCAGCGCGGCTGATTGGACGGGTAAGACTATGTCGACGAATAAATCTACGAATGATCACACTAGCGAGCGTAGTGAGCGCACAACGTCGCTGGTGTCGGAGGGTGTCCGCAAGGCGATGGTGGCACGGATTGCAAAGTTGGGTGTGCGTGATGTCAGCGTACTTGCCGCGATGGAGGCGGTGCCACGCCATATGTTCGTCGAACCCGGGTTAGCTAGTCAGGCGTATATCGACGCATCGTTGCCGATTGGGCACCAGCAAACTATTTCACAACCGTATATCGTTGCGCGCATGATTGAAGTGATGCGCGATAACCAGCAGGGCGGTGTGTTGAATCGCGTGCTGGAAATTGGAACCGGTTGCGGCTATCAGGCGGCGGTGCTGTCGCTGGTAGCGAAAGAGGTGTATTCAATTGAGCGTATCAAGCCATTGCATGAATTGGCTAGGAGTAACTTGCGCCCGCTCCGTGTGGCTAATATCCGTCTGCATTACGGAGATGGTATGCTTGGCCTCCCGCAGGTAGCGCCTTTTGACGGCATTATTTTGGCCGCGGCCGGGCTTGAAGTTCCACAGGCATTATTGGATCAGATGACGATAGGCGGTCGTTTGGTGGCACCGGTAGGATCGCATCATCAAGTACTTCAGTTGATTGAGCGCATTAGTAAATTCGACTGGACCAGCACTACGTTGGAGGCGTGCAATTTTGTGCCGTTGCGCGCAGGGGTTGCCTAAAACTAAAAACGCCGCAAAAATGATGATATGGACAGATTGTCAGGCAGTGCACTAAGCTGCATCAGCATTTACAAAATTAATCGATATTTAATGCAATTATTTGCAGTAGATACTATCGCGTTCAATGCGGTATTTAATTCGGCCTTAACCGCGATACGTCGCAAATAATAATGTAATGAGAATGAAGAAAACACGCCTGATATTGTTGGGAATAATGATTGTCTCGATTACCGGATGCAGTACTACTCAGACACCAGCCCCGGTGGTTGAACGCAGAGCTGCTAGTCCTGCTGCGACGCTTAGTGCACCTCAGCCTCCGCGCGCGATTGATCCTGGTTACTACACCGTAAAAAAAGGCGATACGCTCTATCGAATAGCACTGGAGTTTGGACAAAGCTATCGCGATATTGTTAGCTGGAATAATCTGAATAATGCCAATGACATTAAGGTCGATCAAGTATTGCGGGTACAAGCTCCGGATGCTGGTAGTAGTCTTACCGGAGGAGCGCAAGTAGGCAGTGTTTCCACTGGTTCCGGCGTAGAAGTTCGACCATTGGGAGCGACTCCGCCTACATCGACTGCTGGTGCAATTAGCGCGGTGAATGGAGGTAACAAAACAAGCCCGCGTGGCGACAAGCGCGCGTACTCAGAGAGTGCGTTGGCAGACATGCAAAAACCTGACGTGCCATTGAACGCCGAAGTGCGGACAGACGGACGGCAAGAAGTTAAACCGGAAGTAGTCAAAAATAGCGAAAAAGCAGTTTCGCCACCGGTCGCCTCCATGAATGGAGAAGACGATCGCGTAGACTGGATGTGGCCTACAGAAGGCAAGTTAATGGGTAGTTTCGATCAAGGTAAAAAAGGGATCGATATAGTCGGGAAATCCGGTCAAGTCGTGTCGGCAGCAGCAGCCGGTAAGGTCATGTACGCAGGCAGTGGTATTCGAGGCTATGGCAATCTGGTCATTGTTAAGCACACCAATAATTTATTATCCGCGTATGCGCATAACAAGGTTATTCTTGTCAAAGAGGGGCAGGTCGTCAGTAAAGGCCAAAAAATTGCTGAAATGGGTAATTCTGATAGTGATGTCATCAAACTGCATTTTGAAATTCGTCAGCAAGGCAAGCCGGTTGATCCATCCAAATTTTTGCCAAGTCGTTAAAATAGCAACTAAGGCTGCCAAGTGTTAGAGTGATTTGAAATATGTTTTGTCAGGAGCGTGTTTGCAACATGTTCAATGAGGTTGTCAACTGCGTCATTAACCAAGTGAATGACTAAATGAACAAGCGCCTTCCTGCTCAACAGAGCGATCACAATAAGATGTCACCCGAAGATTTGCCGGAAGATATTCTCTGTGATCGCGACGCCTCTGCCGAAAAAGATGAACTTGACGAGTCCGATGATGCTGAGTTGACCGACCCTGAGGTAACCGTCGATGGCGTAGTCGTCGTGGTTGATGGTGTTGATGAGCTGAAAAAAGTATTAGCAGCAGAGTTATCTACCGATACTACACAGCATTATCTGAATCAAATTGGCACCCGACCACTACTAACCATTCCCGAAGAAGTCCATTTTGCTACGCTAGCGAAGCAGGGCGATTTTCCCGCCCGACAAAAAATGATCGAACACAATTTGCGTTTGGTCGTCTCCATTGCTAAACACTATATTAATCGTGGCGTTACTTTGCTCGATCTGATCGAGGAAGGTAATTTAGGCTTGATGCGTGCCATTGATAAGTTTGAGCCGGAGCGTGGATTTCGGTTTTCTACGTACGCAACATGGTGGATACGGCAAAGCATCGAACGCGCAATCATGAATCAGGCCCGTACTGTGCGTTTGCCTGTACATATGGTGCGGGAGTTAAATCAAATTTTGCGCGCCAAATATCATCTTGAGGCGCAGCACCACGACGGCAAAGATGCTAATGCCGAAGACATTGCCCATTTGGTAGGACGTCCGGCAGATGAAGTGCAAGCAGTTTTGGCTTTATCAGAACACGCCACATCTTTAGATGCGCCGTTAGATCAAGATCCATTGGCTAGTTTGATGGATTTGTTGCCGAGTGCCACAGAAGAAAATCCCGATGCGTGCGCTGAGCAGAAGGAAATGTCGATTCTTGTGCGAGTTTGGCTGGAAAGGCTGACGGATAAACAGCGCAATGTGATCATGCGGCGTTTTGGTCTCGACAACGATGATCCTTCTACTTTGGAAGAGTTAGCCGTTGAAATCGGGGTTACCCGTGAGCGAGTGCGCCAGATTCAACAGGAAGCTCTGGTTAAGCTCAAGCGCCTGTTGTGCGCAAAGGGAGTCGGCAAGGATGCCTTTTTGTAATCCTCGCCTTTCCTGGAAGTACTCTCGGTCTGAGGGTGTGATTCTCGTTATAATCCTGTCCTTTCCCACCCTTCGTTTGTCGTCTCTCCTCAATTTTTGCTATCGGCCTGCAAGCAATAGGACATAGTGCTCACAAATTGGTAGCATCTGATTCGGATGCTCATACAGACTAGCGCTTGCACATCGCAAATATTGAATCGATATTATCGGGCGACATGCGCAATACTTTTATTTCTATGCATCAAGACATCACTATTGACATCAAATCGCTCGACATGGATGCACGCGGAATTGGCCACTTGCAAAATGACGATGGCAGTCAAGGAAAAGTTATTTTTGTTGAAGGGGCATTGCCTGGAGAAAATGTCAGCTTTCATTCATTTCGTAAGAAAAAGAAATGGGAGTTTGCGACGATGACAGCATTGCATCGAGAGTCCGTTTCACGGATGAAGCCGCGTTGTCAGTTTTATGGTGTTTGTGGCGGTTGTGCGATGCAACACATAGAACCGAACGCGCAAGTTGCCATGAAACAGCGTGTTCTTGAAGATAATTTATGGCATATCAGCAAGGTCAAGCCAGAGCTAATGCTTAGGCCGATTTTTGGCCCTACCTGGGGATATCGGTATCGTGCTCGAATTTCGGTGCGCAATGTGCCTAAAAAAGGTGGAGTTTTAGTAGGTTTTCACGAGAGAAAGTCACCTTACGTCACAGACATGACAAGTTGCGATATATTGCCGGCGAATGTTTCCGCGATGTTGTTGCCATTGCGAGAATTAATCAGCGCACTAACGATCGTCGAGCATTTGCCTCAGATAGAATTGGCCGTGGGTGAAAATAATCAGGGTAACGTCACCGTCATGGTCTTGCGCATCATGGCACCGCTGAATGTAGATGATGAGGCTAAATTAAAAACATTTGCGGATGAGTACCAGATTCAGTGGTGGTTGCAAACTGGTGCGCCGGACACTGCTGTGCCGTTTTATCCTGCCCAAAGTGAGTTGTATTACAGCCTGCCTGAGTTTAATGTTCGGATGCCGTTCAAGCCGACAGATTTCACGCAAGTGAATCATCAGATCAATCGTGTGTTGGTAGCAAAAGCATTGCGCTTACTCGGTGTGCAGCCCGACGAACGGGTTGCCGATTTGTTTTGCGGCTTAGGTAATTTTACGTTGCCACTCGCTACGCTAGCCCGAGAAGTAGTTGGGATAGAGGGGAGTGAGGCTTTGGTCGCACGGTCAAGAGAAAATGCTGGGATCAATCAATTAGCCGGTAAAACGACTTTTTATTGCCGGAATCTATTTGAGGCTACGACGGCAGACTTTATTGCGCTAGGTAAGTTTGATCGGATGTTGATTGATCCGCCACGTGATGGTGCCGCCGCAGTGTGTGCCGCATTAGTTGGGTTGGCCGAGTTAAATCGTAGCCTGATGCCGAAGCGAATTGTTTATGTGTCCTGTAGCCCTTCGACGTTGGCGCGGGATGCTGGAGTATTGGTCCAAGGGGGCTATCGGTTGTCACAAGCGGGTGTCGTGAATATGTTTCCCCATACAGCGCATGTGGAGTCGATTGCTATGTTTGATTTGATTGAGGTGTGAAACTAAACTTAATTGCAAAAAAGCCGACCATGCAGGTCGGCTTTTTTGCAAAACAGCGATGAAATCTTTAATTAGTTACGATTGCCGCCGAAAATGCCTAACAAAGATAGTAGATTAACAAAAATGTTATACACATCAAGATAAATACTTAAAGTTGCACGAACGTAATTAGTTTCGCCACCATTAATGATTTGTTGTACGTCATACAATATATAAGCTGAAAAAATCGCAATAGCAATAATGGATACTGCCAGGTAGAGCGCTGGTAGTTGCAGAAAAATGTTTGCTACGCTTGCCACCACAATAACAATGAGGCCCGCAAATAGCCATTTTCCCATTCCGGAAAAGTCACGTTTAGAGACTGTGGCAATTGTTGCCATCGCACCAAAGACAATCCCCGTACCTCCGAAGGCCATCATAATGAGGGTGCCGCCATTCGAAAATCTGAGCGTATGTTCAATGAGCCTTGTGAGCATTAGCCCCATAAAGAAGGTGAAAGCTAGCAGTACAACAACCCCCCAGCCCGTTTCTTTGGTTTTTTCAATAGCGTAAAAGAAACCAAATGCGATCGCCATAAATGCGATGAAACCTATCATTGGGCTGCCTGCAAAGATGCTGAAATTCAGTTGTACTCCCAACCAGGCTCCGCCAATTGTCGGAATCATGGAAAGAGCAAGAAGCCAATAGGTATTGCGTAACACACGATTTCGCACGCCGCTGAGGCTTGTGGTAGTGCCTGTTGATGCGTAGCGATTTTGTAGATTCGAATTCATTATTTCCCCTATGTAAATGCATAAAGATTTTTCCTGAAGAAGGATAGCACGTTGCAGTGGTGTTATCGCGTCTTCAACTATATGGTCATACTTTGAGTATGACCATATAGCGTGCTAGAGGTTCTGTTTAGTGGCGACGTGGCGCGATGCGGGTTTTACTTGGAATGATTCATGTTAAAATCCAAGGTTGATTGGATTATGTAGATCAGTCTAAAACATAGCATTAACTACCGTTTTTTACGCAATTTAGTCATTGCTTATTAGTTTAACCCTTACACTTATTATTGGAGTTTCTTAGATGGCCATTGAACGTACACTGTCGATTATCAAACCAGACGCAGTCGCTAAAAACGTTATCGGACAAATTTACAGCCGTTTTGAAAATGCCGGTTTGGAAATTATTGCAGCGCGCATGATGCATCTGTCACGTGCTGAAGCTGAAGGTTTTTACGCTGTGCATGCTGCTCGTCCGTTTTTCAAGGATTTGGTTGATTTTATGATTTCCGGTCCTGTTATCGTGCAAGCATTGGAAGGCGAAAACGCTATTCTGACGCATCGCGATCTGATGGGCGCGACCGATCCAAAGAAAGCCGATAAAGGAACAATTCGTGCTGACTTCGCAGATTCGATCGACGCCAATGCAGTTCATGGTTCCGATGCCGCAGAAACAGCCGCGGCTGAAATTGCTTATTTCTTTCCTGCATTAAACGTGTACTCACGTTAATTCGCAAATTAAGAATTAGTCTAGTATTAAGCGATTAAAAGCATAAATAGTTAGTAATTAGTAGTACGTTGGTTTGATCAGGGTGTCATAGATTTTTATACGCCCTGATTTGACCAATAATTAGATGAAATTTGTCATGACAGTTCTCACCAACCTGCTGGATCTGGACCCTGTGCAACTTGTCGCTTACTGTGATGCGTTGGGTGAGAAGCCGTTTCGTGCAAAGCAATTACTTCGTTGGATACATCAGTTCGGCGCAAGCGATTTTGATGCCATGACTGATCTGGCAAAATCGTTGCGAGACAAGCTGGCGACGCGCGCGATGATCGCCGCACCAGCTGTAATTAGTGACCATACGTCCACTGACGGCACCCGCAAATGGTTGCTCGATGTCGGGCAAGGTAATGCCGTAGAAGCAGTATTTATCCCTGAGGAGAATCGGGGAACGCTATGCATTTCGACTCAAGCTGGCTGTGCTGTCAATTGCCGTTTCTGTTCGACCGGGAAGCAGGGCTTTAGCCGTAATTTGACTGTCGGTGAAATCATCGGTCAGTTATGGATGGCTGAATTTGAACTACGAAAAACAAAGCATATTGAGCCAGGCCCAAAGGGAGAGCGCCAAATTACCAATGTGGTAATGATGGGCATGGGTGAGCCCTTGCTGAACTATGAGCCAACAGTGACTGCCTTAAAATTGATGTTAGATGATAATGCTTACGGTCTATCCCGACGTCGCGTGACATTGTCTACCAGCGGAGTGGTACCAATGATAGATAAGCTTTCGCAAGATTGTGCTGTGGCATTAGCCGTGTCCCTGCATGCATCCAACGATATCTTGCGCGATGGCTTGGTACCTTTGAATAAAAAATATCCGCTCAGTGAATTAATGGCGTCTTGCCGACGTTATCTTGAGTTTGCACCCCGCGATTTTGTGACGTTTGAGTACTGCATGCTCGATGGCGTAAACGACAGCGATGCTAACGCACGTGAACTGATCGCCTTGGTTCAGGGGCGAAGCGGTAGCGAGGCTGTATCATGCAAATTCAATCTGATTCCATTCAATCCTTTTCCTGAGTCTGGCCTTAAACGGTCGAATAATCCACGGATAAAAGCATTTGCGCAAATTTTGATGGACGCCAATATCGTCACGACGATACGTAAAACGCGTGGCGATGACATTGATGCCGCATGCGGCCAACTGGCGGGGGAAGTACAAGATCGTACGAAGGTGCAAGAGCGTATGCAAAAAATGGCTGAGTACCAGCAAAAATTTGGCAAGAATTTTGGCCGTATTGTCGAGGTATCCGAGTGACGCGTGGGTATCGGGGCATTTTCTTGCTAGCTACTGCTGTCTTAGCGTTGCTGTCAGGCTGCGCTACTCAGTCTGGCGGTGGTTTTACTAAGGATGAATCGGAAGCACGTCGTGAATTGCCCACCAATTCTGATTTAACTGATGCACAACGTCGTGCGCGTATTCGTCTGGAGCTCGCTGTTGGATATTATGGGCACGGGCAATTAGAAGTTGCATTGGATGAAGTAAAGCAGGCTATATCTGCTGATCCGGAATTGGCAGATGCTTACAGCATGCGCGGATTGATTTATATGGATATGGGCGAGACCGGGTTGGCCGACGATAATTTACAGCGCGCCCTTAAATTGACTCCCAATAATCCTGATCTGGCAAATAACTACGGTTGGTTTTTATGCCAAAACGGACGAGAGAAAGAATCTATTGCTTATTTTCAGCGAGCATTGAAAAGTCGTTCATATTTATCACCGGCGAAAGCGCTTACTAATGCTGGCGTCTGTAGTTTGAAGATGAAGGAACGCACTGATGCAGAACGCTATTTTTTGCATGCATTTCAGTTCGATGCGAGTAATCCTCTGACGAATGCCAATTTGGCATTGCTGTCCGTGGAGCATAACGATGCTGAACGCGCGCGATTTTATATGGGTTTGGTTACTAAAGTGGACGTGCTTGGGGCGAATGTTTTATGGCTGGCAATCAAGGTGGAGCATAAGTTGGGTGATCGCGTAGCAGAAAAAAATTTGGTGGCGCAATTGCGCCAACGTTATCCGGGGTCGGCAGAATACGCCTCCTATCAGCGTGGAGTTTTTGATGAGTGAACCGCAACAATTTACTCCTGATACTGTTAAAAAGTCTGGCGAAGAAATAATTAATAATGACGAACAGACAACTAATCAGGTGTTATCCGTCGGGGCACAATTAGCGCATAAACGTCAACAGAACGGTTGGTCTATTGATGATGTAGCTAATCAGTTGAAACTAGCTCCACGCCAGATTCAAGCAATTGAAGACAATAATTATGCTGCTCTTCCTACTATTGTTATGACACGGGGCTACATTCGCTCTTACGCCAAGATGTTAGGACTTGATCCAGCCGAAATCTTGCCTAGCACGATCCCGGTTGCTGCTGCCCAGGTGCAAATTCTGGGAACAGAATCTCGCTCTACTTTTTTCTCAGAGTCCAGATTATTGCTTGGGGGGCGTAATCGTGTTACCTATAAATGGATACTTGCCGGTATCGTTCTGGCTTTTGTAGGCATTGTTGTGACGCAATTTAGTGGACTCTCGGCATTACGTCAGTCCCCAACGGAGTTAGTCGTTCCCCTTGCTGCGTCAGAAGCATCAAGTGAAGCATCGAGTGCAACAGCCCCAGATAATATGGGCAGTGATGCCGGTAGCGCTGTTTTGCCTGCTCCTGATGTTGCGTCAACCGCTAGTCTTCAGCCTCAGAATGCGGTAGCTGGAACGCCAGTGGTCGCTGCTGAGGCCAATCAGCTACATCTAACTTTTAAACAAGATTCTTGGGTTGAGATAAAGCGTGCAGATAAAAGCACACTTTTTTCAAAGGTGGGCAAAGCAGGTAGTACTGAAACAATTGAGATTGACCAGCCGGTGTCTGTTGTTATAGGAAATTTGGCCGGTGTGCAAGCTACCTTGCGAGGTACGGCTATTGATCTTAAATCCGATACCAAAAATAATATTGCACGACTGAATCTGAAATAAGCTGAAAGCCACCATTTATGTCATCACACATGAATCATCCGATAGCTTCTGGTCCAAGTAACCGCCGTAATAGTCGCGTTACCACGATCAGTTATGGTGCGCGTCAGATTTTGGTTGGTGGAGGGGCGCCTGTCGTGGTGCAATCGATGACCAACACGGATACGGCCGATGCGATTGGAACAGCGATTCAAATTAAGGATTTGGCACGCGCAGGATCCGAACTTGTTCGGATCACAGTGGATAGGCCCGAGGCGGCGGCCGCAGTTCCAGCGATTCGCGAGCAACTCGACAAAATGGGAATTGATGTACCGATAGTAGGCGATTTTCATTACAACGGCCACACCCTGCTGAACGACTATCCCGAATGTGCCCAAGCACTTTCTAAGTACCGGATTAATCCAGGTAATGTTGGGAAGGGCGTTAAGCGCGATACCCAGTTTGCCAAAATGATTGAGATTGCTTGTAAATACGATAAGCCAGTTCGTATTGGTGTCAACTGGGGGAGTCTTGATCAGGCATTACTTGCACGTATCATGGACGAGAACGCCCAACGTAACGAGCCCTGGACGGCGCAGGCTGTCATGTATGAAGCATTGGTAACGTCTGCTATCGAAAATGCGGTGCGTGCCGAAGAGTTGGGGTTGTCTGAAAATCGTATTATTTTGTCCTGCAAAGTTTCCGGAGTGCAGGATTTAATTGCGGTGTATAGAGAGTTGGCACGTCGTTGCGATTATCCATTGCATCTGGGGCTGACCGAAGCTGGGATGGGGAGCAAAGGGATTGTCGCCTCAACGGCGGCGTTGTCAGTCCTCTTGCAAGAAGGTATCGGTGACACAATCAGGATTTCGTTGACACCAGAGCCGGGTGGAGATCGTAGCAAAGAAGTCGTGGTGGCGCAGGAGATATTGCAAACGATGGGTTTACGTAAATTCGCACCCATGGTGATTGCCTGTCCTGGTTGTGGTCGAACTACTTCAACGGTGTTTCAGGATTTGGCCGATAAAATTCAAACTTATCTGCGTGATCAAATGCCAGTATGGAAGAAAGCTTATCCTGGTGTCGAAGGAATGAATGTGGCTGTTATGGGCTGCATCGTAAATGGCCCGGGGGAATCAAAGCATGCGAATATAGGCATCAGTTTGCCTGGAACCGGTGAATCACCAGCCGCGCCAGTTTTTATCGATGGTGAGAAAAAGATGACTTTACGTGGTGAACGTATTGCGGAAGAATTTCAGGCAATTGTGCTGGACTACGTAAAAAAACGTTATGCCACACAGGCCGTTTAACCGTAGGGAAGAATAAGATAGTTATCGGCTATATTAATATGCGGATCTATATGGCGATAACCACTAAAAAATTAATGCATATTCAAGTGAGTATCAAGAAGCATGTCTGAAAATAAAAAAGTCGAAAAAATTGTAGGTGTCAAAGGTATGAACGATATCCTGCCCGCTGATGCAGCGCTGTGGGAATTGTTTGAAAATACTGTGGAATCGGTTCTGAAGAGCTACGGTTTTCAGCAGATTCGTACTCCTATTGTCGAGCCGACCGCGCTGTTTTCACGCGGTCTCGGTGCGGTGACCGATATAGTTGAAAAAGAAATGTATTCGTTCACCGATTCTATGAATGGCGACAATCTGACTTTGCGTCCTGAAAGTACGGCTAGTGTAGTTCGCGCCGCGATTGAGCATAACTTGACTTATGACGGTCCTAAACGGTTGTGGTATAGCGGTCCTATGTTCCGCCATGAACGTCCGCAGCGGGGGCGTTATCGCCAGTTCCACCAGGTCGGTGCGGAGGCAATTGGCTTTACAGGACCAGATATCGACGCAGAACTAATTATGCTTTGCCAGCGGCTCTGGGACGATCTGGGCCTTGAGAATATCAAGCTTGAATTGAATTCGATTGGTGATGCAGAAGAACGAAGTCGTCATCGTCTCGATTTGATCGCTTATTTTGAGCAACACAAAGAGCTGCTTGATGCTGATGCGCAGCGTCGTCTTTATTCCAATCCGTTGCGGATACTGGATACCAAAAATCCAGCTATGCAAGAAATGGTGAATGGCGCGCCGCAATTGTTGGACTATCTTGGCGAAGAATCGCAAGTCCATTTCGACGGCGTACAAAAAATTCTGAATTACAACAATATTCCTTACACCATTAATCCGCGTCTGGTCCGGGGTATGGACTATTACAATCGCACGGTATTTGAGTGGGTCACTGATCAGTTGGGCTCCCAGGGTACGGTTTGCGGTGGTGGACGCTATGACCCACTCGTTGAAATGTTTGGCGGTAAGCCGACGCCGGCGTGTGGTTTTGCAATGGGTATCGAACGTTTGCTTGAGTTAATGCGCTCCAGCGGTGAGCCAGTGACGCGCAATGAGTGTGACGTTTATCTGGTCCATCAAGGTGACGTTGCACAATTGCAATCGTTTGTGTTAGCAGAGCGTTTGCGTAGTGCCGGGTTAGATGTTGTGCTACATTGCGCTTCGGCAAACTCAGGCGGCAGTTTCAAATCGCAGATGAAGCGTGCTGATGCAAGTGGCGCTGCATATGCGGTCATTATTGGTGAAAATGAAGTCGCTAATAATACTGCCGCAGTCAAAGTACTTCGTGCTGAAACTGGTACGAAAGAGGATGGCATTAATCAGGCATTCGTGCCTTTTGATGACGTCACTGATTATTTGGTAGATCAGATTGTCGGCAATGACGATCACGGGCATGATCATGATCACCAACACGTTCATTACCACCACTAATATAAATTATCATGGCATACAATCTCGAAGAGCAAGAGCAACTGGCAAGCATTAACGACTGGTGGAAAAAATACGGAAATCTTATCACTTGGGTACTAATTATCGCCCTCGTCGGTTATGCCGGGTGGAGTGGTTGGAAGTACTATAAAAATAGCCAGGTGTCGCAGGCGTCGCAGTTGTATGAGGAATTGCAAAAAGCAGTAAGCGCTAAAGATAGTGCTAAAGTGCAACGCGCTGCAGTTGATATTCAACAAAAATTCAGTGGGACAGCTTACGCGCAGATGGCTGGATTGACTGCTGCGAAGACAGCCTTTGAGGCGAATGATCTGAACGCTGCTAAAACGCATTTGCAGTGGGTGATTGATCACGGTCAGCAGGATGAATATAAAACCATCGCTAAAATTCGGTTAGCAGGTATCTTGCTTGATCAAAATGCATATGACGAAGCGTTGAAAGTCTTAAGCGGGGATGCGTTGCCAGAATTTGAGAGCGCTATAGCTGATCGTAAAGGCGATGTTTTTGTTGCTCAGAACAAGCTTGATGAAGCACGTATCTCTTATCAATTAGCCTTAGATAAAGCAATAGAGGGCAATCCCGGGCGTCAGCTTATTCAAACAAAATTAGATGCAATTGGCGGTGCACCAGCCAAAGCAGTTAGCTAATTACTAAAAAATCGCTCGGAAAATTTCATAAAAAAGGAAGCAAATGCAGAATATGCAAAAAGCCCGTACAGCCTTGAAATTCGCATGTGCAGGTGTTGTGCTAGTGTTGTCAGGTTGCTCCCTATTCTCTCGTAAGCCACCAAGTAATCCACCAGCGGCATTGGTTGAGTTTAAGCCCGGTATTACGGTACGTACCGTTTGGACTGCCTCGGTGGGGAATGCCGATACTTACGCTTTTGCACCCGCTGCATCGGGAACTAGTATTTACGCTGCTTCAGCCGACGGTACCGTGGAGAGAGTTAATGCTGCAACGGGCGTTTCTACTTGGCGGATTAACGCTGGGATGAAATTGACTGCAGGAGTCGGTACTGATGGTTTTATCATCGCAGTAGCTGGCGAAAAGGGTGCAGTATTGGCCTATGATGCCGAGGGGAAACTACGCTGGAAGGCGCAGGCGTCAAGTGAAGTATTGTCTTCGCCAGCGGTCGGACAAGGATTAGTTATAGTTCGCAGTCTGGATAATCGAATTACTGCCTTTGATGCGGAGTCCGGTGAGCGCCGCTGGACTGCGCAACGCAGTGTTCCTTCGCTAACCTTGCGTTCGGCTCCAGGAATACTCATCGTCCCACAAGCTGCTTTTGTTGCGTTACCAGGTGGTCGATTGTCGGCGTTGAATCTTGCTAACGGTGGTCCTTGGTGGGAAATGGCAATTGGCGATCCTCGTGGGACTACAGAGTTGGAGCGTGTAGCAGATGCTTCAGGAATGCCCTTGTTGAAAGGGCATGACGTTTGCGCAGTGGCATATCAGGGACGTGTAGGCTGTTTCGATGCGGGTACTGGTGCGGCGCATTGGGTGAAAAACTTTTCTAGCGATGTTGGCGTGGGTGCAGACGATCACAATCTATATGCAGCTGATGAGCGTGGCTCTGTAAATGCCTTTACGCTTGATAACGGCACAGCCGTATGGCGCAACGCCGAATTAGCTAATCGTGGTCTGTCAAGTCCTGTAACGTTAGGAGCAGCTGTGGCTGTAGGTGATTTCGAGGGATATGTTCACTTCCTTTCACGTACAGATGGGACACTGATCGGACGTGTTCGTATAGATAAAAGCGCGGTTCTACCCAATGCAATTGTAGTGGGCTCGAATGTCATTTTTCAAACTAAATCAGGGACATTGATCGCATTTGCGACAGAGTAAGAACTTAATGAAGCCAGTAATTGCACTTGTAGGACGCCCGAATGTCGGTAAATCGACTTTATTCAATCGTATGACACGTTCGCGTGATGCGTTGGTTGCTGATTTGCCGGGTCTGACCCGTGACCGCCACTATGGTGAGGGTCGGATGGGGGAGCGCCCGTTTTTGGTCATAGATACAGGCGGTTTTGAGCCTGTTGCCAAAGATGGCATCATGCATGAAATGGCCAAACAAACCAAGCAAGCGGTAGCGGAGGCTGACGTCGTCATTTTTATTGTAGATGGCCGCCAAGGTTTGACGCCGCACGATAAAACTATCACCGATTTTTTGCGTAAGTCGGGTCGTTCAGTGATGCTGGTAGTGAACAAATCCGAGGGGATGAAATATACCTCGGTAACTGCAGAGTTTTACGAGCTAGGTCTCGGTGATCCTTATGTTATTTCTGCGGCACATGGAGATGGCGTAGCTGATTTGGTCGAAGAGTCGATTGATTTGGCTTTTTCTCAACGTCCTCCTGAGATTGAAGAACCTGTCAGTAATGAGCGAAGTATCAAGATTGCGATTGTTGGTCGTCCCAATGTTGGTAAATCGACTTTGGTGAACACCTTATTGGGAGAAGAGCGCGTTATCGCGTTTGACATGCCCGGGACGACTCGTGATTCTATCGAAATTCCATTCGAGCGCGATGGCACTCAATACACCTTAATCGATACAGCCGGAATTCGTCGGCGCGGTAAGGTTTTTGAGGCGATTGAGAAATTCTCTGTAGTGAAAACTTTGCAGTCGATTTCTGAGGCTAATGTTGTGCTGCTTTTGTTAGATGCGCAACAAGATATATCGGAGCAAGATGCGCATATCGCTGGTTTTATTCTGGAGACAGGTCGTGCTTTAGTGGTTGGCATTAATAAATGGGATGGATTAACTAGTGAAAGGCGTGAGGAAATCAAGATTGATCTCGATCGTAAACTTAATTTTCTTTCATTTGCAAAGTTTCACTACATATCTGCATTGAAGTCGACGGGTATCGCTCCATTAATGAAATCGGTTGATGCTGCATATGCTGCAGCTATGTCGAACCTGACAACGCCAAAATTAACGAGAGCACTAATGGAAGCGGTTGAACATCAACAGCCACGCCGCAAGGGTTCAATTCGCCCTAAATTACGTTATGCGCATCAAGGTGGTATGAATCCTCCTATTGTTGTCATTCATGGTAATGCGTTGGAAGCGATTGATGCAAATTACAGACGTTATCTTGAAAAATACTTCCGTGAAACTTTTTCACTGATAGGGACTCCATTACGTATCGAATTTAAGTCAGGGAAGAATCCGTTTGCGCGTCCGGTAAAATAGTTTTTACGTTGGCAGTAATGAACGAAATCGTTTACATTCATCAAACACCATCGAACAGTCCATAGACGCTCTGTCGAATAAGGCTTTGCCTATTTGACTTCTAATTACAACAACACAGTGGAGTAGCCATGAGTAATAAAGGGCAATTGTTACAAGACCCGTTTCTGAACGCCTTACGTAAAGAGCACGTTCCAGTATCAATTTATTTGGTAAATGGTATTAAGCTTCAAGGGCACATTGAATCCTTTGATCAATATGTGGTTTTGCTGCGCAACACCGTGACTCAAATGGTATATAAGCACGCAATCTCAACAGTAGTTCCGGCACGCGCTGTGAATCTTAATCTTGAAGCAGACGCAGAATAACTATTTGCTATCCGTTCGGATAGCATTACGAGCCCTCTCATGCGAGCCGCATTAGTTGGAGTGGACTTCGGTAAAGGTGACTTTGCCGCAAGTCTGGAAGAACTCTCTTTGCTTGCTAAGTCTGCAGGTGCAGTGCCAATTCTTACGCTGACCGGAAAGCGCGGCTCACCGGATGCTGCATTATTTGTCGGTTCAGGCAAGGCACAGGAAGTAGCCGACGCGGTGTTAGATGAGCAGCTCGATATTGTTATTTTTAATCATGCATTATCTCCTGCACAGCAACGAAATCTTGAGCAAATATTGAAGGTACGCGTATTAGATCGTACCAGTTTGATTTTGGATATTTTTGCTCAACGTGCGAAGAGTCACGAGGGAAAGGTTCAGGTCGAGTTGGCGCAACTCCAGCATCTGGCAACGCGTCTGATTCGAGGTTGGACCCACTTAGAGCGTCAAAAAGGTGGTATCGGGCTGCGTGGGCCTGGTGAAACACAGCTTGAAACGGATCGACGTTTAATCGGAGATCGTGTCAAGGCTTTGCGGGGACGATTGGAAAAATTACGCCGTCAACATTCGACCCAACGGCGCGCACGTGGGCGTAATAGTATGCCTTCGATTTCTCTGGTCGGTTACACCAACGCCGGAAAATCAACCTTATTTAATGCATTGTCCAAAGCAGGGGTGTACGCCGCAGACCAATTGTTTGCAACCTTGGATACTACTTCCAGAAAAATTTATTTGGGAGAGGTCGGCAATGTTGTGATGTCCGATACTGTCGGCTTCATTCGTGAGTTACCGCATCAATTAGTTGCAGCATTCAGGGCGACTTTGGAAGAAACAATAAATGCAGACTTGTTGTTGCATGTGGTGGATGCTGGAAGTCCCGCGAGGTTAGAGCAAATTGAACAAGTTAATCTGGTGTTGAAAGAGATCGGTGCTGATCATATTCCACAAATTTTAGTATGGAACAAGATTGATGTCGCTGAGTTGGAACCGGGAATTGAGCGTAATGAGTATGATAAAATCCAGCGTGTTTTTGTCAGTGCTCAAAGTGGCGCTGGACTGGTTCTAATGCGGCAAGCTATTGCAGAATTTGTGATGGAAAGTAATGCGGCGAGGGTCGGTCAGCAAGTTATTGAGAATACCCAAGATATGCCTATTAAACGCCTCTAACGAGCATTTCAACTTATCTTTTATACCGGATCACGATCGAATGCTTGGTTCTATATTTAAAAAAATGGGTGTCAAATTTTCTTTGAATGACCCGCAATGGGGTCGCAATTCACAAAATGACAACAAACAAAACAACGACGGCAAAAAACCGAATAGCGGTCCTCCCGATCTCGATCAATTATGGCGTGACTTCAACCAGCGACTGAATCGTTTTTTTGGAAACAAAAATAGCGGTGGTAGTGGTGGTGGAGACTCCAATGGAGGGGGTAATGGTTTCCCTACGGGAAAAAGCGCCGGTGTAGGAGCTGGTGTAATCGCTGTGATTGTGGCTTTTCTCTGGTTGGCTAGTGGCTTCTTTACCGTTCAGGAAGGTCAAACAGGAGTCGTAATGACATTCGGTAAGTATAGTCATTCGACCATGGCCGGTTTTAACTGGCGTTGGCCGTACCCTATTCAGAGCCATGAAATCGTCAATGTTTCAGGTGTTCGTACAATTGAGGTTGGATATCGTTCGAATGCCAAAAATAAGCAGCCCAAAGAAGCTCTGATGCTGACTGAAGACGAAAATATTATCGATATTCAGTTTGCCGTGCAATACAAACTCAAGAGTGCAGCCGATTGGATTTTTAAAAATCGCGATCAGGAAGAAACAGTGCGCCAAGTTGCCGAAACTTCAATTCGTGAAATTGTTGGTAAAAGTCAAATGGATTTCGTGTTGTACGAAGGACGTGAAAAAGTTGCTTTGGATGTAAGTCAATTAATGCAGCAAATTCTTGATCATTATCAAAGCGGTGTCCAAATTACCAATGTCACAATGCAAGGTGTTCAGCCCCCAGAGCAAGTTCAGGCAGCTTTCGACGACGCAGTGAAAGCCGGGCAGGATCGTGAGCGGCAGAAGAACGAAGGTCAGGCTTACGCGAACGACGTTATTCCAAAAGCACGTGGTGCAGCTTCTCGTTTGTTGCAAGAGGCAGAGGCATACAGTGCTCGTGTGACTGCTAATGCTGAAGGTGATGCTTCACGTTTCAAGCAAGTATTGACTGAATATCAGAAAGCCCCAGCGGTTACGCGTGATCGAATGTACTTGGATACTATGCAACAGATTTTTGCAAATACGACTAAAGTGATGATTGATGCTAAGAGTGGGAATAATTTATTGTATTTGCCATTAGATAAGCTTATTGCCCAATCTGCTGCATCTGGGGTAATCGGTAGTTCCGGATCATCTGCCGGGTCTATGGCAGTTAGTCCTGCAACGATACCGGTAGCACCGGCGAAAGATAGCGATGCACAGGCTGTAATGGATTCGCGCTCCCGTGAAACGCGTGATCGGGAGGGCCGATAATGAATCGCTTAATTTCTCTTTTGATTGGTGTATTTATAGTTTTGTCGTTATTACTTTCGACTGTATTTGTGGTTGATCAGCGCCAATATGCAATTTTATTTGCATTTGGTGAAGTTAAGCAGGTCATCAATGAGCCAGGTTTGCATTTCAAATTGCCACCTCCATTTCAAAATGTAGTGTTTTTGGATAAGCGCATTTTGACAATCGATCCACCTGAGACGGACCGCTTCATCACTGCAGAGAAGAAAAATATTCTGATCGATGCCTACGTAAAATGGAGGATTATTGATCCGAAGCTTTACTTCGTTAGTTTTGGTGTAGACGAGAAGCGTGCACAAGATCGGATGTCACAAATTGTTAAAGCAGCGTTAAATGAAGAGATTACTAAGCGGACTGTCCGTGAAGTAATTTCTGGTGAGCGCGGCAAGGTGATGGATGCTCTTCGTAAGAAGGTTGAGGAAGAAGCGAAGCAGATCGGAGTAGATATTGTTGATGTGCGTTTGAAGCGTGTTGATTATGTCGATCAGATTAATGCTTCTGTGTACGACAGGATGAAGTCCGAACGTGCCAGGGTTGCTAATGAGTTGCGTTCGACAGGTTTTGCCGAATCTGAAAAAATTCGTGCAGATGCAGATAAACAACGTACGGTGATTTTGGCTGAAGCATATCGTGATGCTGAAAATATGCGTGGAGAAGGTGATGCTAAGGCTTCACAGATCTATGCACAAGCATTTAGCAAGAGCCCAGAGTTCTATAAGTTTTATCGTAGTCTCGAAGCCTACCGGGCTAGCTTTAAGACCCGTCACGATTTGATGGTGGTTGATCCTAATTCGGAATTCTTCAAATATTTTAAGAACCCGGGAGTTGGATCTTCTAAATAAATCTTAATTTTATTGCCGGAAATCAATAGTAAGTGACTTGTGGCGAATTCGGTCAGTCACTCAAATAATTAAAATTGTCGGCTAAGGTAGTAATTAAATGGCGTCATTTGTCGAGACGCCATTTCTTTTTTTTACGGCAACGCTAATCTCTGATAGATTCCACATTATTCGTATTCATGCCTTCTGTATTGTTCGTATTCTTTTCGGTTACGTTCAATAGTGATGTTACTCCTCGTGTCAGTGAACGCTGGCACTGAAATTTCTCTTGGTTTATTTTTCTATGCCTAATTGGCTTCTCCCCGAAAATATCGCTGATGTCTTGCCCTCAGAAGCGCGCAAGATTGAAGATCTGCGGCGCTTGATTCTTGATAATTTTCGGGTATATGGTTACGAACTTGTCATGCCACCAATGTTGGAGTATGTCGAATCGCTACTTGCTGGTGCCGGACAAGATACTGATGCAATGACTTTTAAATTGGTCGATCAACTTTCTGGTCGTACGTTAGGCATCCGTACCGACATGACGACGCAAGTTGCAAGAATTGATGCCCATTTGCTCAATCGTGCATCGCTGACGCGACTTTGTTACGCTGGCAGTGTATTACGTACGAGACCATCCGGTTTGCATGCAACTCGTGAGCCATTTCAGATCGGCGCGGAGATTTATGGGCACGCAGGTCTTGAGGCGGATGCTGAAATTCAGCACTTGGCACTCGCTTCACTGGCACTGGCAGGAATTACGAAGGTTCGCCTTGATTTGTGCCATGTCGGTATATTTCGTACGATTATTGCCAATGATGCTATTGCCATAAAAGATGAAGCTGCGTTGGTCAAGTTGCTCGAAGCTAAGGATATTCCTGGATTGCAGAGTATGAGTGTCGGGTACGCAACGGAAACGCGCGCTGCTTTATTGGTCTTGCCGCATTTATACGGGGATGTCACGGTGATTCAGCGAGCACGTGATGTATTGCCAAAATTGCCAGCGATTGATAAGGCGTTGGATGAGTTACAAGCTTTAGCGCAGGCAGCCGGAGAAGATGGCGTGACGGTCGATTTGGCTGATTTACGCGGTTACCACTATGAAAGTGGCGTCATTTTCGGTGCTTACGTTACCGGTCTGCCCAATGCTCTGGTACGTGGCGGCCGTTATGATCATGTAGGTGAAGCGTTTGGTCGTTCGCGTCCAGCAACCGGTTTTTCGATGGATTTACGTGAATTAGCGCGTTTAATACCTGCTGCTCAACGTAAAGCGGCAATTCGCGCTCCTTGGGGTACAGAAACTGTTTTAAAGGAAAAGATCGTTGCGTTACGCAAGGCAGGCGAAGTAGTGATTCAAAGTTTGCCTGGGCACGAAAACGATCAAGATGAGTTCGATTGCGACCGTGCGGTCGTGTTCGAAAATGGCAACTGGATTATCAAAAATTTGGACTAAGTAATGTTACAGAACCGTAATCAAAAAAATGTCGTTGTTATCGGAACCCAGTGGGGCGACGAAGGTAAAGGCAAAATTGTTGACTGGCTCACGGACCACGCACAAGGTGTAGTGCGTTTCCAGGGTGGTCACAATGCTGGCCATACATTGGTCATAGGCGGCCAGAAAACAGCATTGCAGCTGATCCCATCCGGCATTATGCGCCCGGGTGTGGCATGCTATATCGGTAATGGTGTGGTGTTGTCGGTCCCAGATTTACTGCGCGAAATCGATAAATTACAAGCTGCCGGGGTTGAAGTCGCATCCCGCCTGAAGGTGTCCGAAGCTTGTCCTATCATTCTGCCTTATCACACCGCACTTGATGCGGCGCGTGAAGCGGCGCGCGGTGCTGCCAAAATCGGTACTACCGGTAAAGGTATCGGCCCGGCATACGAAGACAAAGTGGCGCGTCGTGCGATTCGCGTTGCTGATCTATTGAATGAGGTACGTTTTGCCGAAAAGCTGAGAGAGAATCTCGATTATCACAATTTTGTGCTGACGAATTATCTGAAAGCAGATGCGGTTGATTTTCAAAAAACGTACGACGATGCGCTGGCCAATGTGCCGCGTTTGGCACCCATGGTGGCGGACGTTTCAAGCGAGTTGTACGCGGCTTACAACAAAGGTGCCAAGCTTTTATTTGAAGGTGCGCAAGGTAGTTTGCTCGACGTCGATCACGGCACTTATCCATTCGTTACATCGAGTAATTGTGTTGCTGGAAATGCTGCAGCCGGGTCTGGTGTCGGTCCAAACATGCTGCACTACATCCTCGGCATTACCAAGGCTTACACCACCCGCGTAGGCTCAGGTCCGTTCCCTTCTGAATTGCCTACCGATCAGGGTGTTGGCCATCATCTGGCAAGCGTAGGTCATGAGTTTGGCACCGTCACTGGCCGCGCCCGTCGTTGTGGTTGGTTTGATGCGGCGTTGTTAAAGCGCTCGGTACAGATCAACGGTGTGTCAGGTATGTGCTTGACTAAGCTTGACGTATTGGATGGCCTGGATGCATTGAAGCTTTGCACGGGCTATATGGTTGATGGCAAGGCCGTTGATATCTTCCCAGTTGGCGCAGAAGAAGCAGCACGCTGCGTACCAATTTACGAAGAAATGCCCGGATGGAGTGAAGTGACGGTTGGTGCAAAGTCAATGGATGCGTTGCCAGTGAATGCACGCGCCTACGTCAAACGTATTGAAGAATTGGTTGGGGTGCCAATTGACATGGTCTCTACTGGTCCTGATCGTGAAGAAACGATTGTTTTACGTCATCCATTTAAATAATTAAAAAAAGATCAGCCCGATGAATATCTCAAATGACCAACACCTATGGGTTTCATGGGATGCGTATAACTTGGCTATCGAAAAGCTCGCGCTTAATGTGCATGCGTCTGGTTGGAAATTCGATCAGGTTTTATGTCTTGCTCGGGGTGGTTTACGTCCTGGTGATGTTTGCTCACGTATTTTTGACGTTCCGCTGGCGATTCTCTCGACCAGTTCTTATCGAGAGGCTGCCGGTACGGTACAGAGTGAACTTGATATCGCCAAGCACATTACGATGAGCCGCGGTTCTCTGGCAGGAAAAATTTTGCTAGTCGATGATTTGGTCGATTCCGGTGTGACGCTTGATAAAGTTCTACGTCATCTGAGGGAAAATTTTGCTCCAGTCACTGAAGTGAAATCGGCAGTAATTTGGTGGAAAGAGTGTTCGACAATCAAGCCAGATTTTTATGTCGATCATTTACCGACGAATCCGTGGATCCATCAGCCGTTCGAAGATTACGATAGCCTGCGTCCGCATCAGCTAGAGGCATGGTCGAAGAAGGGTATGGCGCGTTAAACTTTAACAAGCTGTAGATTGAATGAAAAGCCAGTGTGTTCACTGGCTTTTTTACATCCAGCGCTTATAACAATAGCGCCGACAACTGGTCAGTCATTGAAAGTTAAATACAGTGATTGCTCCAGTGGCTTATACCGATGCTGTGACGGCAAATAAAAGCCGATCAACTTTTTTTCTGAAGTAACAATAAAAAATTCTCGTGGATTTTTATCGTTGGTTTCAAGAGTCCCATTTTTTGGCTTGTAGACTTTGCCCTCAGGGACAGTTCCTATATACCGCCAATGACTTCCGTCCATGAGCATGATCGAAAATCCGCTATCAAGTATCACTGTGACACGTCGCGCCAACGTTTTGATTTGTGTTGTATTTGCCAGCGTTAATGGTGTGATCGGTATCTCTGGTTGTGCAATAGACGCTGCGCTCGTAGCGCAGCAACCACTCATCAAAAGAGTAGTGCTTAAAACACATGCTATTGACCGCAATGGCATTTTCTTTTCCTACTGCTAGATGGTATTGCTCAACAGATGTTGAGTCAGAATCGCTATTGGTATCTGAGTATATAAACATAATTGCGATATTTGAAATAAAACTTACACGCAAACCTCAAAGATCCGCACTCTGTCCGAAATATAAATTCTATAAATATTTAAAATAGAAAATTACTTCTACTAAAGCCCATTCTTGCTTACAATAGATGTCACGATAAAAATATCCACGGAGATCAAAATGATAGATGTTGCAGTCTTTGGCGCAGGTCGCATCGGCAAAATTCATGCAGGCAATCTGGTTGCGCAACCAGGCGTACGGCTTAAATATGTGAGCGACGTTAATGCGCAGGCCGCGCAGGAGCTGGCGACTCTGCACGGTGCAGAAGTTGCAACGATCGATGCGGCACTTGCAGATCCGTTGGTTGGCGCAGTATTAATTGCTTCCAGCACTGACACGCACGCAGACTTGATTTTGCGCGCCGTGGCGGCTGGCAAAGCGATATTTTGCGAGAAGCCTGTGGACCTTACTTTAGCGCGTGCCAAGGAGTGCGCGATCGCGGTTGCTGCAGCTAAAGTAACCTGCATGATTGGCTTTCAGCGTCGCTTTGATCCCACTTTCGAGGCGCTAAAAGTACGTTTGGCGGCTGGCGAAATTGGCGTTCCAGAGATGTTAATCGTCACCAGTCGCGACCCTGGCGCACCGCCCGTGTCTTACCTGAAAAGTTCAGGCGGCATCTTCAAGGATATGTTGATTCATGATTTCGATATTTTTCGCTGGATACTCGATGACGAAGCCGTCAGCATTTCGGCCACAGGTAGTTGCTTAAGCGATCCGGCGATTGCAGAAGCGGGCGACATCGATTCAGCGGTGGTCACGATACGCACCCGCAGTGGCCGGTTATGCCAGATTAATACCAGCCGTCGTGCCGCTTATGGTTACGATCAGCGCTTTGAAGTACTCGGCAGTCAAGGCATGTTGCAAGCCGGCAATCACAAGCCGACCGAAGTATTTTCGGGAAGTATTTTGCATAAGGTTTTTTCTAAAGCAGGAGTTGTGCATAAC
>NZ_JBRIIQ010000046.1:0-32136 GCF_052976905.1 Glaciimonas sp. GG7
CTGTCAAGTTTTGCACTTGATCTTTGAGAACGCCGAGGTAAGATATTTCGTTGAAATTGTTCAATCATTCCGTGTGTCGGTTTGACACAATGCGCACTTCCTCTCTAATAAAAAGGCTTGCATGACACTCCCGACTTTCTCACGCCGCGATATGCTGCTCACTGCGTTGTCCACCGTCGCGGTGGCGACTTTGCCCGGCCTCGCCCGCGCTCAAGCCAATAATACCGGCGCAGTCGATGACACCCGGTTTTCAATCATGTTGGCCGACTTTTCAGAAGAAATTCTGCGCCTGTCACCGACCTCGGCGAGCTCGCTCGGACTTGATTCGGGGGCCCGCGTTGGTCTCAAATCACGTCTGCAAGATGGGTCTGCGGTGGGCGATGTCGCATGGGCAAGTCAAGTGAAATCAATGCTGACCCGGATGAATACGCTCGAACGTGCCCGACTCAGCCCGGATGCGCAAATCCGCTACGACAGCGTGCACTATGCCGCTAGCGAAGGCGTTGATGGGGTACGCTTTTCGTATGGCGGAGCGGCCAGCGGTTTCAACGGCGGCACTGCACCATTTCCAGTCACACAGCAAGATGGTGCATTGACCGCGGTACCTGAATTTCTCGACTCCCAGCATCAGATAATCAACGCTGCCGATGCCGAAGCCTATCTTGCACGCGTAGCCGCCATGGCGCGCCTGCTCGACCAGGAAAGTACTCGCGTTGCCGAACAAGCCAGTCAAGGCATCATGCCGCCCGACTTCATTGTTCATATTGCACTCGAACAGCTACAGGACTATCGCAAGACCCCGGCAGCAGCACAAAAACTCGTGACCTCAATCACCGAGCGCACTCAAAAACTCGGCATCCCCGGTGACTGGGAAAAGCGTGCAACCATGCTGGTCAACACGCTGGTGTATCCGGCGTTGGAACGCCAGATCACCACCTTTTCCAAGGCCACCGCCAAAGCTACCGATGTCGCTGGTGTGCACCGCTTGCCCGATGGTGCTGCCTATTACCAATGGGCGCTCAAGCTGGGCACCACCACTACCCGTAGCGCTGCCGATATCCACGCCATCGGGCTGGAACAAAATCAACAGTTGCAGGCACGCATGGATGCCATCCTGAAAGCCCAGGGCATGACCGAAGGCACGGTAGGCGCACGCATACAAGCCTTATCCAAGGATCCGGCGCGCTTCTATGCGGATGACGATCAAGGACGCGCGCAACTGATCGCCTATTGCAACGAACGGGTCGCGGCAGTACGCACGCTGATGCCGAAAATTTCGCATCTGAATCTGAAAGCGCCACTGATAGTCAAGCGGGTACCGCCGGATATCGAAGCCGGTGCTGCGCTCGGCTACATGAACTTCGCCGCGCTCGATGGATCGCGGCCAGCGATTTATTACATCAATCTGAAATCCACCATGTTGTGGCCCAAATACGAAATCGCTACCCTGACTGCGCATGAAGGCATTCCCGGCCACACCTGGCAAGGAGCTTACCTGTCTGAGCACCATACAGAGCTGCCACTGATCGCTTCACAAATAGGTTTCAATGCCTTCATCGAAGGTTGGGCTTTGTATGCCGAACAGTTAGTCGATGAATTCGGTCTGTATGATGCCGACCCGTTCAGCCAGATCGGCTATCTTCAGGCCCAGCAATTCCGCGCCTGCCGTCTGGTGGTCGATACCGGTCTGCATGCGATGCGATGGACCCGGCAACAAGCGATCCAGTTTCTGGTCGACAATACCGGCTCCGGCGTGGCATCCATGACCAGCGAAGTCGACCGTTATTGCGTATCACCGGGACAAGCCTGCGGCTACAAGATGGGCCACAACGAAATCCTGCGCCAACGCGAACGGGCCCAAGTGGCATTGGGTAGCAAATTCGATCTGGCCAGCTTTAACGATGCCCTTGTCAAAAGTGGCGGCGTGCCACTGACGGTGTTACCAACGGTGATTGATCGGTATATTGCACTGGCGCGGATGGGGAGTGTTAAAAAGCTGGGGGATTCAGGTAGCAAATCGGCGTAGCCCTACTCTGGAAATTGCGTTATCTGCTCTGGGGCCTCTAACTTTTTAACAGTCCCAGTCAGTAGACTCGCCGTCAAATGATTCGTCAACCGCCCCAGCTTTTGTACTTTTACATCGACAACTTTACGACTGACCAACCATATTGGTTTGAAATACTATCTCAACGCAATCAACTGTCCGGCCAGAAAAGGTTTAACAATAATTTTGTAGGTATCGATATCAAAACAGCGTTTCTTTGGACGCACGATCTGCACATTGGCAGCGTCAATCGAGCCCAGATACATCCAATGGTCAATCACATGGGTCTGACGCCAGCCATCGCATTCTTCAATAATCCCCATTTCACCTGCAAAAGGCCATTGGATCACGCGCATTGCCTCCATCGCTTGCAGCAGATGTTGTTGATGCTCCACTATCGATTCGGCCCCGACACAGGCACCGCGACAGCGTTTAATCTGTCTGGAAAAACAAGCGCGCCCATGTGAGCCGGTCTCAGTACCAGTGACAATCCCGCACAGCTGATGATCGGCAACAATGGTGCGCAGTGTTTCCAGCGCGCTGCGGCGGTTACTGAATATTCCATAAATGCTCGCTTCAGAAGCGAAGTCATAATCCTTCGAAAAAACCACTTCTGGCGCACCATGCGCTGTGATTCTTAACGCGCACATTTCACGTTTGCGCCGTAGTTTAATGTTATGTAGAGGTTGCAGCTCTTTGATCAGCTGCGATTCCAATAACAGCGCGCCGATGTCGCCAGCAGTACGGCGAAACTCGACCCGTCGGCTCTGAGTCAGCATGCGCACCTCATCCACGCAGCGCAGATGCGACAGCACGCGGTGACGAATATTGATACTTTTACCCACGTATAACGGTACGTCGTTGTCGCCGCGAAATATATAGATGCCGGGTTTATTGGGCAGGAGCCGCAGGCTTTCAGGGTCGATATGCGACGGATATACAAACTCGGCACGGGGTGTTATATCTGGTGAAAATTTTTCGCTGATCTTGCGCATAGCCTGTCTGTTTTTTATCGAGATGGAGAACTTCATTTTTTGTCTCGGTGATACGTTTTCTGATCACGGAAATAGGAAAAGACCCCCGCAAAAAAGTACGGATAAACATCATAACCAGTTATGCGTCAGTCCTACTGAAGAGCCGGACGTTTGCACCAAGTACGACTCGCATCACTGGTTAGGCGCCGATTGCACAGCTTCGTCAACTATTGCGATTAAATCTTCCTCGCGCACGCCGATGTTGGTGATCTTACTTACTCCACCTTTAGCGCCGGAATGTGGGGACGAACAGCTTCCTGAATAAAGTGCGAAAGATCACCTTTTTGGCCGCCGCGCTCTGCTTTTAGGATCGGCAAGGTGCAAAAGGTCTATTCTGATCACGTAGACGAGTGCAGTTAAAACCGGAGGCAGCCGATAAGGCAGATTTATTGCAGAGCCAGTGCTCAGCGACCTCTTTACGTACTCATGTAAACAATTTTATTCGCATCCGGCAGATATCAAGCATCCTGGCTGCCATCGCGTCACCTTCCGGTCCATAGTCTGACAGCTTCGGCAGTGCAACCTCGTCAGCAGCCTGCTTCATACGGTCGATCATGTCGTCGATCGCGAGATCAGCATCGCCAGCGCGTAAACCTATTGTGCTGGCCAGCGTCCGAAAGTCTGCCCGGTTTAGCCGGTCGTCCTTGCTATTGAGCTTGAGCGCCATTCGGTCCCGTTCCAGCCGGGCAAAGACGCGCGTCGTCACCGCATCGTAAAGTGGTGCCATGCGCAGGCTGCTGAACTGTTTGTCTCCTGGTTCGACGGTCTTCAAAAGTGCCATGTTTTTGAGATGCAATCGGAAGCCACCGCCATTCGAATCCATCGTGAACCAAATTGCCGATGGGGGCACCGTGCCAGGCCACGATCAGGTTGAGTGCTGCTTTATTGCGTACCAGCGCTGTTGCCGGACGGCGCAAAAGGAAGCGCTCGGATTGCTCACCTTCACGGTACCATTCATTTTCACGGGCAAGAGTCCACACAGCATCGGCTGCGGCCTTCGCGTCCCTGTATTTTTCGATCAAACGCGCGACGATCGACTCCCGCACCATCTCGTCGATCGAGGCTGCATGCTCACTATGCAAGCGAAACGCTTCAAGAAAGCGCTGGCGGATCGATGACACATCGATGCGAAATTCCCCCATGCCGTCGTCCACGACAGCCGAACCGATCGAGGGGTGTTCGGGGGCTTCGTTCTGAATGATCTCCAGCGCGCGAATGCGGGTCCGCTGGCTGCAGCGACCGCTCAGGAAAAGTCTGCCATCCCGTGTTGGCCCCATGAGAATCGCGCTCGCTGCGGACAAGTAAGTTTTGGGATACAGGTATCGAGCGATGTGGACCGCATGCCTGAGCACCATGGCATCTGCGTCTACGTAAATACCGCGCATGAGTTGGACGAGCTTTCCCGTCTCTGCCTGATAGTGGCTGCGCGCCTTGTCAATGTTTTCGCCTACAAGATGGAGAGACATTTTTTTACTTCCGCGTATTTCATCTACGAGAAAGTTATAATTTTTTCAAACGATCGTAAAGAGCGAGCGATTGATCGTCCTGTCTGAGGTAGAGCAGGAAGCCCTACATGGCCTGCCAGATTTCGGCGATACACAGCGGCTGGATTGTCGGGCATTGACAGAAACTGAACTGATACTCACCAGCAGCCGTCCCTGTCGCCATGCCCTGTTGCAGATCGGCTACTTCAAGGCCAAGCATGCCCTCTTCCGTTGCGACTGGAACGAGGTCGAGGGCGATTGTGCCTTCGTGCTGAGCCGCTATTTCCATGGCGAAGCGTTCGAGCGTAAGCCGATCACCATGCATGCGTATTACTCCCAGCGCGAGCGAATTGCCGCACTGTTCGGCTACAAGCTGTGGGCGGCTGAGCTCAAAAATCTGTGCCAGATTGAACACTCACGCTATCGCTCGCCAATGAACTTTACGGTTAATTTACTCAGTGGACTGGTGGCTTATTGTTTGATGCCTAAAAAACCAGCTCTGCTTTTTCCCTTCGTTCGGGCTTTGGCTTGCGATTTTTCAATCAGCCTTATCCCGAACTGAGGTTAGCCAAACAGGTCAGCGCAAATCATCAATCATTTTTTCCAATTTCACTGCATCTGCACTGAATTGGCGAATTCCTTCGGCCAGTTTTTCAGTTCCCATTGCATCGTCGTTGAGCATGTTCCGAAATGCAGATTCGTCGAGGCTGATTTTTTCGATATCAACGGTTTTCGATGCCTCCGGACTGAGTTTGCGAGAAATCGGATCGTTATTTTCTGCCAGCTTCTGCAATAAATCGGGGCTGATCGTCAGCAAATCGCAACCAGCCAGTTCGATGATTTGCGAAGTATTGCGGAAACTTGCGCCCATTACTTCAGTGGCATAACCGAATTTACGGAAGTAGTTATAAACCTGCTTGACCGACTGCACGCCCGGATCATTGGCACCGATATATTCCAGTCCGGTCGATTTTTTATACCAGTCATAAATACGGCCCACAAACGGCGAGATCAACTGCACTTTCGCTTCGGCGCAGGCAATCGCTTGCGGCAACGAAAACAGCAATGTCAGATTGCAATGGATACCTTCTTTTTCCAATACTTCGGCAGCGCGGATACCTTCCCAGGTTGATGCAATTTTAATCAAGATGCGCTTGCGATCAATTCCGGCAGCTTCGTAGAGCGCGATTAATTTGCGGCCTTTTTCTATGGTCCCTTGCGTATCGAACGACAGGCGCGCATCGGTCTCGGTAGAAACGCGGCCGGGAATGAGCTTCAGGATTTCCAAGCCAAACACCACCAATAGCTGATCAATAATATCGCCAGTCGATAATCCTGCGTGATCGCTGACTGCTTGCTGCATCAGGGGCTGATATTGAGCCTTTTGCACTGCTTTCAGAATCAGCGATGGATTAGTCGTCGCATCGTGTGGCGCAAAGGCTTTCATGGACTGAAAGTCACCGGTATCGGCAACGATGGTAGTGAACTGTTTAAGTTGTTCTAATTGATTCATGGCGGTGGGGGACTGTGACGGGTTGATCAAAATATCGTTTGATCATTCTACGCAAAATTTGGATAAGCCCAAGCGATTAGGCTCCAATTACCAACGAAAAACGGTGCCACTGGCACCGTTATGTCGATATGTATTACCGCGATGGACATCGTCATGCCTGAAATGAGGCCATCGATTACATTCTGGTCAACTCAAGTGATGTCGATCGGTGTACTACTGACAAGTATCGCGCCCTCGGGCAGCAGTGTTTGCTGCGGCGAAGCAATGAGCCGCTGTGCCGGAGTTTTGAGACTTTTGAAAGCAGGCGTAGGGGAGTACTCAGCGGTGATATCCCAAATTTGCACAACGAAGTCCGTGGTCTGCTGCGCGGTCAGCACACCGCCAACACCCATCACCACCCCTTTGCCATTGGCGGCAAGTGCGTACTGAGGGTCCCCCGCGTGACCAAATGCAGGACCAATATCCATTTTCCAATTGTAGTGGTCGCGCACCGGTTCTTCAAACCATGTTTCAGTAATCCCCGATACGGTAATGTTGACCCGGTATGGCACGTCCACTTGCTGTGCGTGGGCAATAAGAACCGCTTTATACACCTTGTTTGCAGGCACATCGACTGCTACCTGCTGCGTCACGGTTTGTGCGCGTGCCTGCGTTGATGTCGTCGCGTCGCTGGAGGTATAGGTGTAATCGACAGCAAAATGCGTCGACGCCTCTACACCAAAACCAAAAATATCACCCTTCGCCTTAAAGTCAAAAGTCATTCCGGCTTTGACGACACTACTGACGCTACGGGTTGTGGAGACCGTATTCGTAAATTGATAAGACAGTGTCACGCTGGTGCTGTTGACAAGTCCGTTGCGATTATCGACCACGCTCGATGCAGCAAGCTTCTGTGTTGGCGAGTAGTTCTTATTGTGCATATCAAAGATAGCAGTATTGTCGATGCTATCTGTGAGGCCGCCACACAGTCCGACGCCGTTGTGATTGATTCCATCAGCTCTGTCGTTGTTAGCAGGGTCCAGATTAGTCTTGAGGTGTTTTTTCCACATTGCACTTAATAAAGTCGCAACCTTGGTTTGATCCAAAATAGTCAGAGCCATCGTTATTTCCTTTTCTGTTGATTTGTACGGAGTGTACAAAGACAGAAAATAGGACGATTGAGAGGCCAGTGTAAGTGTCGTTACGGTTACGGTAACGATGCAGTTACACCTTCCACAATATCCGTGCGCAAGCACTACCAGGCCATCACGCCGCCACGCCACTATGCGGTTACTGAATCTCGATGGGTAATATTTCCGTATTGCTTAGAGAAATATCTTACCCATTTCGAGCCTTATTGCAATCCGCTGAGTTGCGCCACTTTGTAGAATATTTTCATGGATTAATGACAAAGACGGTAATGCTCAAAAGCGCATCCTGCACACGTCAGCATTTACCTCATCCATTCGACTTTTACCCTGACTGCGTCTGAATTGGAATATGCATGAACAAACAAGCCTATCGCGTCATCTTCAACCAACAACGCGGCCTGTTAATGGCCGTCGCAGAAACCGTTTCAAGCCAGGGTAAAAGCACCGGCGCAGGCAGCGGAACAAACACAACCAGCGCACCCCTCCTGCGCCTGATCCATCTCACGGTTGCCATCGCCGCGCTCTTTAATAGCATCACCATCGTCCACGCCCAAATCGTCGCCGACCCCAGCCTCGGCGCACATCGCCCAACGGTCGATCAAACCGCCAACGGCCGCCCACTGGTCCAGATCGTCGCCCCCAACGCCGCCGGTGTCTCGCACAATCGCTACCAACAATTCAATGTCGATAAAAACGGCGCCATCCTCAACAACGCGCGCGGTACCACGGCCACGCAAACCGGCGGCTGGATCGACGGCAATCCGCATCTCAGCAACGGCAGCGCCCGCATCATTCTCAACGAAGTACGCGGCACCGGACGCAGTCAACTCAATGGTTACCTCGAAGTCGCCGGACAACGTGCTCAAGTCATCGTCACCAATCCCAACGGCATCACTTGCAGCGGCTGCGGCTTCATCAACACCACGCGCGGCGTGCTCACCACCGGCATGCCGGTCTTCGGTGGCGATGGCAGCCTGGACGCCTTTCGCGTCACCGGCGGCGCTATTGACGTCGGTCAACTACAAGGCGGCAACACCGATCAACTCGATCTGATCGCGCGCAGCGTGCAGGTCAACGGTGAGTTATGGGCCAACCGTCTCAACGTCATCACGGGCGCTAATGAAGTCAACTACGCCAACCTCGGCGTCCAGATCATCGAAGCAAAAGGACAACAGCCGACCGTCAGCATCGACGTTGCCCACCTCGGCGGCATGTACGCCAATAAAATCCGCTTAGTCGGCACCGAAGCCGGTGTCGGCGTGCGCAGCCTCGGTACCATTGCGGCACAAGCAGGCGGCTTTAGCATCGACAGTCGCGGCAAACTGACCCTCAACGGCAAGACCAGCGCCAGCGGCCACATTGCCCTGCGTAGCGACGCCGACATTACCAATACCGGTACGTTGTATGGGCAACAAATGGTGCAGATCAACAGCGCCGGACAACTCAGCAACAGCGGCACGGTTGCCGCCCAAAGCGATCTCACCATTAACGCCGCTGGCATTGCGTCCAGCGGCGTACTAGGCGCTGGCAGCGACGTCAACAGCATCACCACGCAAGTCGGCAACCTGACCCTCAACGCCAGCGGCAGCAGCATCGTCACCGGACAAAACAATGCCGGTAGCAACATCCGCATGACCGGTAGCAGCCTCAATCTGGCGCAGGCCCGGACCAACTCCGCAGGCGATATTGCCCTGACCGCGAGCGCTGGCGACATCGATCACCGCGGCGCTAACTTGCAAGCGGTCGGCGCGACCACCCTCAACGCCAGTGGCGCAATTCTCAACGACGGCGGCATTCTCCAGACAGCCCAATTCAGCAGTGACTCAGCCAGCTTGTCCAACCTCGGCGGCAAGATCAGCCAGTCCGGCAAAGGCGCAACCTACATCAGCACCAGCGCCACCCTCGACAACCACGGCGGTACATTGACCACCAACGCCGAAGACGTAACGTTGCAGTTGGGCAGCCTGATCAACGACGACGGCAAGATGGAGCACGACGGAGTAAACACCCTGCGCATCACCAGCGGCGCACTCAGCAACGTCGGCGGCAGCATCGCTGGCAAAGGCCAGCTAGCCCTCAGCGCCGCCAGTCTGAATAACCAACGCGGTCAACTCAGCGCCGATGGCAGCGCCACGCTCAGCATTGCCGCCGATCTCAACAACACCCAAGGCGCGATGCAAGCCGCCAAGGCCTTACAGATCAGTGCCGCCAACATCGACAACAGCGCCGGGCGTCTGGTGTCGCTCAATACCGATGGCCTTATCCTCAACGCCAGTGGCCAACTCACCAATGCGGCAGGGACGACCGCAGAAGGGGACGAGGGCGGTCACATTGGCAGCAACGGCAACCTCACACTCAGCGCCGCAGAACTAGTCAATAGCGGGACTATCATCGCCAGCGACCATCTCAACGCCGCGGTAGTGAACCAACTCGACAACCACAGCGGTCGCATCGCCGCCGGTAAAACGCTGCAATTGCACGCCGCCAGACTGAGCAATGCCCAAGGCAAGCTCGACGCTGACCGGATCAACGTCAGCGTCAATCAACTCAACAACAACGCCGGCATCATCAACGCTCATCAACTCACCATCGATAGCATCAATCTCTACAACCGTGGCGGACAGATGCGCCACTTAGGCAGCAATGCCAGCACCATGTCGGTCGCTAATCTGCTCGATAACAGCAGCGGCCTGATCCACATTAACAGCGCCGACTTGCGCCTGACGCCGCAGCAACTCAACAACGACGGCGGCGCGATTATCCATGCTGGTACCGGCAGTCTGATACTCAATGTTGGCGACGGCCAAAACGGCACCATCAGCAATCAACAAGGCAGCATCACCAGCAACGGCAACTTAGCGCTGACAGCGGCGACGTTGAACAATCAACGTGGCGACATTACGACTGGCGACCAGGCGCGCCTCAACCTCTCGGGTGATCTCAATAACATCGAAGGCAATCTGCAAGCCGCAAAAGCCCTGGAGATATTGGCAGCCAACATCGACAACAGCGCCGGGCGTCTGGTGTCCTTACATGCTGACGGCTTGATTCTCAATGCCAGCGGTCAGCTGATCAATGCGAGCGGCACAACAGCAGCAGGCGATACAGGCGGCTACATCGGTGGCAATGGCGATGTCACACTCAGCGCAGCAGCGCTGGTAAATAGCGGCGCGATCATCGCCCGTAGTAACCTCAATGCCAGCGTCGGCAACAGACTCAACAACAACAGCGGTCGCTTAGCCGCCGGTAAAGCGCTGCAATTGCAAGCCGCCAGTTTGACCAATGCACAGGGTCTGATCGATGCTTCTCGCATCCATGCCAGCATCAACGAACTCAACAACAACGCCGGTAAAATCGAGGCCGATCAACTCAGCATTCACAGCACAAACCTCACCAATCAACAAGGTCAGTTGCGTCAAATCGGTCATCAAACCAGCACCATTTCTGTCGATGGCGCACTCGACAACAGTAGTGGCCTGATCCAAGCCAACAGCACCGACCTGAGCCTGACCCCGCAGCAGCTCAATAACACAGGCGGCACCATCGCGCTGTTCGGCAGCGGCATCCTGACGGTGAACGTCGGCAAGGGGCAATCCGATCTGCACAATCAAGACGGCAGTATCGGCAGCAACGGCCAACTCGCCATCACCGCCGCCAATATCGACAATCGCAGCGGTCGCCTGTTCGGAGCCGGGCAGGCCAGTTTCACCACTACCGGCAACCTCGACAACAGTGCTGGCGGCGGCCTCAGCGGTAGTCGTCTCAGCATCAACGCCGCAGGCCACCTCAACAACAGCAGCGGCAAGATCAGTAGCACGCAAGACGGCCTTACCATCGCCGCTGCCAGCCTCAATAACACCTCTGGCACGGTACAAAGCATAGGTGCTGCGCCACTCACCATCACCACCGCGCAAGCGATCAACAACGGTGTCGCCAACGGCGTCGGCGGCTTTATCGGCAGCAACGGCATGCTCGCGCTGCACGCTGCGGCCATCGACAACAGCGGCGGCATGCTCACCGCCAAAGACGATCTCACTTTATCGGCAGAGACAAGCGAAGGCGCTGATGGTAAAGAGGAGGATGGCAGTATCACCAACGCCATTACCAACATCGACGGCGTCATCCAAAGCGCCGCCAACCTCCAGCTGCACGCCAGCGCCGCGCTCATCAACCACAACGGCCACATTGAAGCCAACGGCAGCGACCTCACCATCAGCGCCAGCAGCATTGCCAACAACGCAGGCCGCATCGCCAACAGCGGCACCGGCCTGACCCGGATCAACGGCGGCAGCCTGATCGATAACCGCAACGCCGGTAATATAGGGGGCAATGGCAACCTCATCCTGCGCAGTGTGCTGCTCGACAACAGCGCCCACGGCAAGATCATCGGCGGTAGCAATCTGATGCTCGATATCAGCGAGCGACTCAACAACAACGCCGGTACTTTATACGCAGGCAAGCAGATTGAACTCGATCAGCGTAACGCTACGCTTACCAACATCGGCGGCAATATCGGTGCTGCTGGCAACATCGATCTCACGGTTGCCCGTCTTGACAATACCCAAGGCCGGATCGGCAACACCGCAGCAGTCATCGCCGCCGCCGTTAATCCTGATCAAGACGAGGGGCAAGACGCGGATCAAGATAGCGCAGGCGATATCAATCTGACGACTGGCACACTCACCAACACTGCCGGTAGCATCGGCAGTGCACGCAAGCTCAGCCTCAGCGCCGCCACACTCACCGGCGAAGGCCAAGTTATCGCCGGACAAGACGCCAGCATCAAGCTGCAAAGTGATTACACCCACACCGCAGGTAATCACATCAGCGCCAACCGTGATCTCCATTTCACAACCGATGGCGACCTTACCAATGACGGTACTTTCGCCTCCGTGCGTAACCTCACCTTAGGCGCTAACAACATCACCAATCGGCACGGTGCTCTGATCAACGCAGGCGATGGCAACACCGTTATCCGTGCACAAAATGCGCTGTTCAACTACGGTCGCATTTACGGCAACGACATCGCCCTCGGCGCACAAACACTCACCAACGATGTCGCCGCCAATACAACCCAAGCCGGTGTTATCGCCGCCCGCAACAAGCTGGGCGTCGGTGCAAAAAACCTCATCAATCGCGAACACGCCTTACTTCAAAGTCTCGATGACATGACCATCGGCGGTGCGCTCGACGCCGACCATCGCGTCACCGGTATTGCCGATAGCATCCTCAACAGCTCAGCGACCATCGTCGCTGGCGGCGTCTTGCGCATGCACACCGCCACCTTACGCAATCACAACAATCACTTCAGCACCGAGCTGGAAATTGACCCCACTAAAACCCGTCACGTCACCGAGTACCGCTCGTGGAACGACGGCACCTGGTACAGCGCCGACCAGGTCTGGCTCACCAGAACCGGCAAAGGCGGCGTCGTCGTGGTCCTCCCCGGCAACGCCCGTTTCGAGAAATTTTACAAGCGCGACTACACCCAAATCGTTCGTAACACCGTCGTCAAAACCAGCGCCCCCGGCACCATCACCTCCGGCGGCAACATGTTCTTGTCAGGCAACATCACCAACGACAAAAGCACCATCATCGCCGGAGGCACCCTCAGCGGCAGCCTGGGGTCGATCAACAACATCGGTGCTGTCGGAGAAATCACCACGACCAACAACATGACCGCCGGTCAAAATTACTATCACTGGGTCACCGGCAGCAAACACAACAATCGCTACACCTACGACAACGGCGGTCGCGCCTATGACGTAGCACTCCCCACGCAGATGCTCGACCTGCCGGTCTGGACCCAACAACAAAATACCCGCCCCGTCAGTGGCCCCAATCAAGCCATCGGCAACCACGTCAATACCAGCGAAGTCCCCATCATCAACGGCAGCGCCTTATCACCCAATCAAGCCAGTCCAGTCATCGGCAGTGATGACACCAATGTAGTAGAAGCCGCCACCGGCAGCGCAGGTGTCAACACCACCACAGAGGGCGATGACCGTATCATCGTCGCCGCCAGTGGCAGTGCCGGAGACAACACCAGCACCAGCGGCCGTCCCATCACGGTCGGCACAGCCGAGACCCCGCTGCCCAACCTGAGGCTCCCCGACAACCAGTTATTCGTCATCAAAACCCAACCAACCCAGCCCTACCTGATCGAAACCGATCCCCAATTCACCCACTACAAAACCTTCATCTCCAGCGACTACCTGCTAGGCCGTCTCTCGCTCGATCCGCAAAAAGTACAAAAGCGCTTAGGCGACGGTTTCTACGAACAAAAGCTGATCAATGACCAGATCGCCCAACTCACCGGCAAGCGCTTTTTAGGCGGCTACCACAGCAACGAAACCCAATATCAAGCCTTAATGGAAGCCGGTGTCGCCAGCGCCGCCGAATTCAAACTCACCCCCGGCATCGCTTTGAGCGCCGCGCAAATGGCCGTACTCACCTCCGACATCGTCTGGCTAGTCAAGCAAACAGTCAGCTTGCCCGACGGCAGCCAGACCCAGGTACTCGCCCCGGTCGTCTACCTCAGCCGCCTCAGTGCTGGTGATATCCAACCCACCGGCGCACTGATTGCCGCCCACAACATCGACCTCAGCATCAACGGCACGTTAGAAAACGGCGGGACGTTGCAAGCCGCTGGCAACATGATCATCAAAGCCACCGACATCAGCAACAGCGGCAACATCCGCAACACAGGCAACATCCGCAACACAGGCAAAGGCAGCAGCACTCACCTGATCGCTAAAAACGACCTCCTCAACCAAGGCGGTACGATCAGCGGCCACCGCATCGGCATCCTGGCCGGGCGCGACATCACGCTGAGCACCGCCACCATCGCCGCCACCGGCAAAAACGGCACGAACAGCGCAAGAGGCAATACCGCCAGCATCAATGCCGATCAGCTAGCGATGCAAGCCGGGCGTGACCTCACTCTCACTGCCGCCAGCGTCAATGTCAGTGCTGACGCCACACTAGCCGCCGGGCGCGACCTCAGCCTGAATACCGTCACTACAGAAGCCACCTCCAACGTCCGTTACGACAGCCGCAACCACCTCAACGAAAGCCAGACCACCGTCATCGGAAGTACCATCAGCAGCGGCGGCAATCTCAGCCTCAGCGCAGGTCAAGACCTCACAGCCAGCGCCGCCTATGCCAACGCAGGCGGTCAACTCGCAGCCACAGCCGGACGCGATATCAGCATCGGCAGCGCCGACCAAAGCAGCAGTCTGGATCAAGCCATTTACACCACCTCCAAAGGCTTGCTGTCGTCTTCTACTAGCAGTTCGCAAGACCGCGCTCACAACACCACGGCCATCGGCAGCACGTTCTCGGGTGATAGCGTAAAGGTACAAGCCGGGCGCGATATCCATGTCAGCGGCAGCAATATCGTCGGCACTAAAGATGTCGCGTTAATCACCGCTAACGACCTCACTATCACCACCGCTCACAACACAAGTGCACGCCAATTCGATACACAAGAAACCACCTCCGGCATGTTCAGTGGCGGCGGCCTGGGTGTCACGATGGGATCGAAAGCGCAGCAAGATGCGCAGACCAATACCGGCGTCACCCACAGCGGCAGCATGATCGGTTCCACCGACGGCAACCTCACCCTGTACGCAGGCAATGCTTACACCCAAACCGGCAGTCAGGTCACCGCCCTCAAAGGAGACATCAGCATCGCCGCACAAACGGTCGACATCAACGCCGCCTTCGACACCGCCCAACACACCAGCAAAACCAAAACCCAACAAAGCGGCCTCACGCTAGGCGTCACCGCCCCCATCCTCAGCGCGATTCAGGCCGCGCAACAAATGACGCAAGCCTCCACCAAAACCGATGATCCAAGGATGCAACTGATGGCCGCTGCCAACGTCGGATTTGCCGCCAAAGACGCCGCTGCAGCCGTCCAGAATCCCACCGAAGGCGTCACCGTCGCGCTCACCATCGGCGCGAGTAAAAGCGCCAGCGAAAGCAAACAAACCAGCAGCACCGTCGTCGGCTCCAGCGTCAACGCCGCCGGTAACGTCGTCATCGCCGCAACCGGCAAAGCCAAAGACAGTCACCTCAACCTCACCGGCAGCGACATCAGCGCCGGTCAACACGCCATCCTCAAAGCCGACGGCGACATTCATCTCAACGCCGCCCAAAGCCACAGCGACCAACACAGCACCAGCTCATCTTCCAGCGCCGCCGTCGGCATTGCGGCCACCTTCGGCTCCAAAGGCATGGCCCTCGGCATCACCGCCAACGCTGCCGGTAGCCGTGGGAAGGCAGACGGCAACGACGCCACCCAAGTCAACACCCATGTCAGCGCCGGTAAAACCGTCATCCTCGAATCCGGCCACGACACCAACCTCATCGGCGCAGTCGCCAGCGCCGATCACATCCTCGCCAACGTCGGCACCAGCGGCCACGGCAACCTGACCATCGAAAGCCTGCAAGACACCAGCACCTATCAAAGCAAAGACCAACACATCGGCGGCAGCGTCACCGCCGGTATCGGCTTCTCCGCCAGTGGTAACTTTGGTCAAAGTAAGGTCGATGGTGACTACGCCAGCGTCGGCGAACAATCCGGCCTCAAAGCTGGCGACGGCGGTTTCATCATCAACGTGCAAGGCAACACCGATCTCAAAGGGGCTATCATCGCCAGCAGTGACAGCGCTGCGACCAACAACAAAAACCTCTTGATTACCAACACCATCACGCACAGCGATATCGACAATCACAGCCACTATGAAGCCAGCAGCATCAGTCTGGGCGGAGGATTTAGCGTGGGCGGAGGTGGTGATAAGGGCGCTGGAAAAGAGGCGAATAGTGCGCCATCAGAAGGCAATCCATCAGGACCATCGGCAACTGAAAATAATCCACAAACACCCGCCACAGACAACGGCCCCGGCACGCCAACACAAGGAGTTTCCATCGCTAAATTCAACAACGCCACCACAGGCACCTCCGCCGGTTTCAGCAGCGACAGCGGCAGCAGCACCGGCACGACAAAGAGCGGTGTCAGTACAGGCACCATCGTCATCCGCGACGACGCAAGCCAACAACAACTCACCGGCCAAACAGCCGCCGATGCCATCGCCAGCATTAATCGCGAAGTCAGCGCCGATCAAGAAAACACCGGCAGCCTGACCAAAGACTGGGACGCGCAAAAGCTAAAAGAAAAAGTCACCGCAGAAGCGCAAATCACCGCCGTCTTCGGCCAACGCGCCGCCAAAGAAGTCGGTGACTATGCGGGTAAAAAACAGAAAGAAGCCGAGGCCAGAGGTGACAAGGAAGAAGCTAAAAAATGGGCTGAAGGCGGCGCATACCGAAACGCTCTTCACACCGGCATCGGCGCACTCACCGGCGGTGCATCCGGTGCAGCAGGGGCGCTTGCTTCGGCCAGTGCGATGGACGCGATTGGTGGCGTGATCGATCAGATGGATGTGCCGGAGGTGGTCAGAAAAGGGTTGGCGCAAATCACGGCGACGGCGGTGGGGGCGGCTGTGGGTGGTGCGTCTGGGGCGGCGGCTGGGTTGAATGTTGAGGCTAATAATCGGCAGTTGCATGACGATGATCGCGCTCTGGCCAAGAAGATTTATGCCAAAGCCAAAAAAGACGGATTGCCCTACACCCTTCAACAGATTGAGGCACAACTACGCTTGTCGGACCGCGTGGATATGAACGGAAACGTGATCGAATCCGGCAAGCCTGACGTGATTAATTTAGCGACGACTAAACCGATTGATTCCGGTGCCGAATGGTCCGGCGTGCCTGGTACGACGTTTGGAAAAGAGCTCCAGGCGCAGCCCGATGCGGACCTGATTGGCTATATTCAGTCGCAGCAGAAAGATCTTCAAAACGATATCCCGTTTACTGGGACAGCGGATTTTAGTCGGTTTCCTCGAACCACCAATACACCGTCACCGATACCGACGGCAAATTGCGGCGCTGGTGCAGCTGATTGTGCAGCGGGAATTGCACCACCACTCACGCAAGCGCAGCGTGAGGCAAGACGGAATCAAGGAGCTGATTTGGCTGGGAGTATTTCGACACAGGCGGGACGCTTTGCGGCGGCTGCGACTGCTTATGGGGCGTATCTGGCTTCGCAACCGAATGTGGCTACGCAAACTGGGGCGGCGGTGCAGTTTGGGATGGCGGGGACGGCGACTGTTGTTGGATTTGGGGCGTCGGCTTTTGAGCAGTTTTTGAGGCCTAATTCAAAGGGGCTTGGCTTTGATAGTACGGTGGATATGACAAATTTCTATGTGTCAGAAAAATTTCGATTGATTAGTCCTATAACAAATGAAATTAGCGAGAGTATTAAAGGATCAGATTGGGAAAATGTATTAAAAAATGGACGTAGATAGAAATGAGAATACATTTAATATTTATTAAAGATGGCAATTTTACATCTTGGTTAAGGGCTATTTTTTTACTAATTGGAATTTGTATAGTTTATGTAAGTTTGAAATATTTTGACTCCATACTTTTAATGTCACTCGGATTGTTTTTTGCTGCTTTGGGAGGGTACTCCAGTAGAGCGCATACAGCTCTACTAAAACCATTCGACAGTAGCTATAAAAAAGCTAAAGAAAGCTACAAAAAAGAGGATAAAAAATAGTCGCTAATAACCGCTAACTTCAAAACGATGATCGCGCTCTGGCCAAGAAGATTTATGCCAAAGCCAAAAAAGACGGATTGCCCTACACCCTTCAACAGATTGAGGCACAACTACGCTTGTCGGACCGCGTGGATATGAACGGAAACGTGATCGAATCCGGCAAGCCTGACGTGATTAATTTAGCGACGACTAAACCGATTGATTCCGGTGCCGAATGGTCCGGCGTGCCTGGTACGACGTTTGGAAAAGAGCTCCAGGCGCAGCCCGATGCGGACCTGATTGGCTATATTCAGTCGCAGCAGAAAGATCTTCAAAACGATATCCCGTTTACTGGGACAGCGGATTTTAGTCGGTTTCCTCGAACCACCAATACACCGTCACCGATACCGACGGCAAATTGCGGCGCTGGTGCAGCTGATTGTGCAGCGGGAATTGCACCACCACTCACGCAAGCGCAGCGTGAGGCAAGACGGAATCAAGGAGCTGATTTGGCTGGGAGTATTTCGACACAGGCGGGACGCTTTGCGGCGGCTGCGACTGCTTATGGGGCGTATCTGGCTTCGCAACCGAATGTGGCTACGCAAACTGGGGCGGCGGTGCAGTTTGGGATGGCGGGGACGGCAACTGTTGTTGGATTTGGAGCGTCGGCTTTTGAGCAGTTTTTGAGGCCTGATGCCGTTGGGTTAGCAACTGGAAGCTTCTTAGAACCTATTCAAAATCTTTTTGCCAATGAGGCTGAAATTATGTATTTTGTTTAAATGCGAAAAAAATACCCAAGCGATATAAGCCGCGAGATGTTTGAACAGATAGCGCCGCTCTTGATGAGTGCTCGGAAGCGAACGAAGCCACGGAAAATTGATGTGTACGACGTATTTTGCGCGATTCTGTATCTACTTAAAAGCGGGTGTCAGTGGGATATGATTCCAAGCGACTTTCCGAAGAAGACCACGGTGTATTACTACTTTCAACTATGGAAAGAGAAGCCGTCGGAAGATGGACTAAGCCTGCTTGAGCAGGCTTTAAAAAAATGTAGTTGGCGTGGTCCGCATCAGCAATGGACGGAGCGCGTTGACCACGTTCGTCATCGTTGATGCGCAAAGTGTTAAAAATACGGATACGGCAAAGTACAAGGGATATGACGCCGGTAAGAAAGTATCGGGTATCAAGCGCCATATTGCGGTTGATACCCAAGGCTTACCGCATGCGATTTCAGTGACAACGGCCGATGTGACGGATAGAAAAGGCGCTTTGGAAGCGCTGAGACGACACAAAAAATCATTATCCAAAGTCGTTAATATGCTAGCCGATGGAGGGTATACCGGAGAGCCTTTTGCCGATGGCGTACGCGAAATATTGGGAGCATCCGTGAGCATCGCCAAACGCAATGAGCTTCATACCTTTGCTGTGATGCCTCAGCGTTGGGTCGTGGAACGCTCTTTTGCATGGCTTGAGAAATGCAGAAGGCTGTGGAAGAACTGTGAACGTCAACTTAACACCAGCCTTCAGTTCGTCAATTTGGCATTTCTCGTTTTGCTCTTGAAAAGATGTTGAAAAGATTTTGAATAGGTTCTTAGATATTGTTAACTCGGGTTTGAGTAGTAAATTCCCACTTGTTTGACCTGTTTTAAACGAAGTCGCAGAAGTTTTGAAGTCTAGTGCGCCAACGGGCAATGCGGCGGGAAAATTAAATAATTCACATGGTGTAAAAAATGACGTTCATTAAAGACGGAAATTTCACCCCGTGGTTTAGAGCCTTAATTTGGATTAGTGGCCTAATAACAGCCGTTCTATTTTATTACCTTGCTACAGGAAAGGTAATGTTCTGGGGAGTGACTATCAGCATAATTTTTGCAGCAATTGGCGCTTATTCGGAAAAAGCACACACGTTAAGATTAAAGCCTTTCGACAATGCTTATAAAAAAGCCAAAGAGAGTTGTAACAAAGAGGATAAAAAATAGTCTCTAACAATCGGCAGTTGCATGACCATGAACGTAAATGGTCAAAAGATAAGGCAGCAGATTTTGCAAAAATCTATAAAGAACAAACGGGAACCGAACTCAGCCCCGAACAGGCTCAAAACATGTTGTTAGGAATTGGCTACCGCATGGTCGATGCCTCTGCGAACAAAGGGCCGGGCATGGCTGGTCCACGCGATGATGCGGTCGCAGTGGCCTACATTAGCCAAAATGCTGGTGACATGTTTAAAGCAACGGCGGCGGAATACAACCATCCCGGGAAGCTGGGAGGACCGTTGACACCGGAGCAGGCGGTGTTGCCGGGTGCGGTCGGCAATCCGGTGGTGGGATTGGCGGTGGCTGGTGCGGTAACCGGCGGGCTGACGATTGCAGGGACTGGTACTGGGGCGGTGATTGCTTCGGCGACTGATGTCTATGCCGCTTATAAGGCTGCGATGGCTGGGTATTCGACGGGGGCGGCGTTGAGGACGGGAGTGGCGACTGGGGGGGGGGCTTCTTATACGGGAATGGCTGCGGGTGGTGCAGTTTATGACAAAGTAACGCAAGGTCAAAATATAGCTGAAGGACTTGATCAACAATTTTCTATCTCAGGATTGGCTACCGCAATGACGGTAGGCGGGTTAACCAGTATGTATGGCACTGCGATGTTTGGTTGGGCTGGCGTGCCTAATTCCATTACAAACTGGGTGACAGTCCCGGGATTTATTATTCGTGCGAATAGCGGTGTGTTTGGAAGTGTTGCCGGTCAAGCAGTACAAGGCGCGGTTAAGTCATCCTCTGATCGCTAACCGGAGATCATTATGTTTGATGGTTTTTGGTCTGGAATATTTAGCGGTTTATTTGGCCCAGCGATTGCACTATGGTTGAGTCGGTTCAAGTATTGGGTAGTTTTTTTAGTGGCAATGATGAGTACATATATAGGATTGTTTGTGGCAGGATGAGGTTCCCCTGAAATTTAGTCTTCCATAGGTAACGTAAAATTATCGTTAAATTAGGAAGATAAAGATGAAAATACCAAGACAAGCGTTCACAGCAGAATTCAAGGAATTAGCTGTCAGACGAGTGAAGGATGGTCAAGTGATTACGGTTGCGGCGAAAGAACTGGGCCTGAGTCATCAGACGCTGCGCAACTGGGTCAAGGCAGCGGCAACTGGCAAGTTAACTGGTGCTGGTAGTAAAGTGATTACGCCAGAAGACATGGAGCTGTCTAAATTACGAGCAGAGAACGCGCGCCTCAAACGAGAGGTTGAAATATTAAAAAAAGCGACGGCGTACTTCGCCAGAGATGTTCTGCGAAGTACGCCTGGATTGCGAAACAAGATAGCGGTTTCGTTTTATCTGAAATGTGTGAATTGCTCAAGCCGGAACTCGAAAGCACTCGCAATTTCGCGGCCAGCCAGCCTCCCACAGAAAGACCTGCCGCTTTGAGTACCTACACTCAAGGTTTCGTGACGGCGACTTTTGATCATATACAACTTGAACAATGGCGGGAAGCGATCGAGACATTGGCTGATGCTCAGTCCGTTTTTGAGGGCTCTTCGTTCGATGCCTATAAAAGCTTGATCTATCGTTACATTATGGCTAGAGCTAACGATCCGTCGCTGGCTAATCAGCCCCTTGAACAACAAGCGTCGTATTACGCAACCAGCGACAAGGGACATTATGGTGCGTTGCTGCGCATGTGGCAGGGGCAAGATACGATCACAGAAATTTCGAAAATTATTGGTGCTATGCCTGGTGCAGAACAACAGGAAGCTTTCAGTGAGGCCTTGTACTACAACGGCGTATATACAAGGTTTATAAAAGGAGATGCTATTACGGCTAAGGGACTTCTGGAAACTCTTAATAGGGTAGCGCCCTATGGCAGCATCGAATGGATTTACGGAAAACGTGTGCTCCAGTAGCGGTGACTGTCAGGACAGAGCTGTTTTAGGTAGCAAGCACCACATCAGGCGAATGAAACGTATTGAGGTGGTGTAGCAATCGGTATGAGGTGTGTAGGCAGGTTCAGTTTAGGCGAAACCCCTGCCTGGCCTCATCCTATTGAGATATTCCCAAACAAATAATGAAAACGTCGTACCTGACCATAAAAAATAAACGTATAAATCGCGCTCTAATTTACTTAAATTCACGTTGATTAAAGAATCATCTGATATTGAGCGTGCAGGGTGATCACGATAATGGGGATGCATAGAATTTATGCGCCCTCCCGGAGATTGCATCAAAGGGTTACTCACTCACCTTCACAATCAATATGCTATTTAAAAAAACTATTTTTCTTACCTGTCTTGCGTTGGGTTCCGTTGCCGCTACATCACATGCTGCGGCATGGAGTACTTTTATTCCCGCCGAGTGCATCCCTGTCGATGGGAAAGAGCCTGTTTGGGCAGACCCCGAAACACAACAGCAGCCGTGGTATCAAGCCTGGCTAAAAACCACGACGACATTGTGCGTCAATCTAAAAAATGCGTTGTCCGACAATCAGAATCATCAAGCCTATACAGTCGATCAAATAGTCTGGCGCACTGATGGACGTTGGTTATTTCGAAGTGTCGATGGAAAATATGACCCTGCTGAGAAAGTTTTCGAACATGGACTGTTACCGTGGATGCCGAACGGCGGTAACCTCAAAATACGGCCTGGCTTGTCGTCAACTAATTCGGGTTTAACCAGTACGGCCTATGCGCCAGTATTAACGATGGGTATCGATGATTATTTATATATCCTTGATGTGACAGGGGGTGGCATCGCTGTAGAGGAATCAATCGGTGGAGTTCTCGGAACAGCAGAGGACGAAGTAGCGTTTCCCGGCGGTGTAAAAGCGGCACATATTAAAGGTATGCTGGTCAAAGAAAATGGTGGTATGGCTTATATAGCCAATCCCGGTTATGTTAATTACCAGATCGTGCCTGCGGGAAGTGTGGAATTGCTTGGCGCTTCTTCAGGCGTCGCTGGTGAGCACATTGTCATAGACGTTAATGGGCAATCCGATGATAGCGGTATCCATCGATTTTCTGACAAGGCTGTTAAGACGATTACTGCCATTGATCGACGTAATGGAAAGCCCCGTAACGTCACCTGGTGGGTTAATGGCTTGAAGAGAACCGATCCACATTTTGCTCCATGTCTGGAGTTGCCCGCCTCACTCCAGATTGACAGGCAGATCTTGCTGGTTGCGCACACGGGCGGTAATGCCGCTAACGCAGTAGAGATACCCTCCACGGATCTTGAGTGTGCACGCTTTAACGAACTCCCAATGAGAGACGGCAAGATGCTGCAAGAAAAAGTGATGAATGCTGTCGCACATCCCAAATCTGCGGGAGAAACATTCGGCGGTTGGCAGGCCACCAAACCGGTGCGATTAATGGCGAATTTTGTTTTAGGAATAGGGCAGGATGCGCAGGCCGTTGATTTACATGGACAAGTTGATTGGCTGGGGGCTCCCGGCATCCCGGGCGGTTTTGAGCAAGATATCTATATTCTCAGGGATCAGGAATTGAGAATTTCGTTTCTGGCAGGGAAAAATTTTTTCCCGCGCTGCGCCAGTGATAGTCACCAGTCGCCTTTCTTTAAAGGTGACCAGACATTTAAAGTGCAACTTATCAATGAACTCAATCGGGTCGTGCTGGAGAAGGCAGTGAACCTCGGTGTTGCAACGGAGCTACGCAGTACCGGCTACATGAATCCAGAGTGGCAAAAAGAAAGTATCAGGTACTACAACAACGAAAGATATGAAGATTTTAAGCTACGTTTTATTTCTACCAGTGAAGAAGGCAAAGCCTGCGGTGCGATGATCACGAATGTTGAGGCATGGCACGAGGATTAATGTAGCCGAGCATTTTCGTATTGTATTTGTTAAGTAAAAAAAGCCTGCAACTTTATCAGTTGCAGGCTTTTAATTTTTTGCATGACGTTGCTTTAACTGATTCTCTGTTCCGTCACAGGATCAAACAACACCGCCTTCGATAAATCAAAAGCAAGTTGCATTTGCTCTTGCGGTTTTGCCGCTGCGCGTGGATGCGTGCGGCAAGTGATGCGGGCGTCGTTGAAGCGGGTAAAGACGAGTGTGTCCGGGCCGGTCGGTTCGGTCAGTTCGATGGTGCATGATACTTCGCTCGGGCGATAGTTAGCGTGCGAACCGGCGGACTCGGAATCACGCGCACTGAGGGCGTCGGTGATGTGTTCCGGGCGTATGCCCAGAATGATCTCGCGGCCGATCCAGCGGGCGATTCCTGGCGTATCGGTATGCGTCGGAGGCAGGGGAACCAAGGTGTTTTGTCCACCATGTTCGAGGTTGAATGCTGCGCCGCCATTGGGACCGTGGGGTACTAGTTTCCCGCGCAAAAAGTTCATCGACGGCGAGCCGATAAAGCCTGCGACAAACAGGTTTTGCGGGTTGTCGTAGATTTCTTGCGGACTGCCGAATTGTTGGACTACGCCATCTTTCATGACAGCAATTTTGTCGCCCAAGGTCATCGCTTCGATCTGATCGTGCGTGACGTAGACGATGGTGCTGCCCAGACGTTGATGCATGAGTTTGATCTCTGCGCGCATTTCTACACGGAGTTTGGCGTCGAGGTTAGAGAGCGGCTCGTCAAACAAAAACAGCGACGGATCGCGTGCAATGGCACGGCCCATGGCGACCCGTTGGCGCTGACCGCCGGAGAGCAACGCAGGCTTGCGATCGAGTAAATGGGTGATTTGTAGTGTTTGGGCGACGCGTTCGACAATTTTTTTCTGTTCGACTTTGGGTACTTTACGAATGCCGAGGCCGAACGAAATATTTTCACGCACGGTCATGGTCGGATACAGCGCATAGGATTGGAACACCATGGCGATATCGCGTGCTTTTGGCGGAATGTCATTGACGACGCGGTCACCGATCATGATCTCGCCTTCGGAGACCGTTTCCAGACCAGCGATCATGTTGAGCAGGGTCGATTTTCCGCAGCCGGAGCCGCCGACTAAAATCAGGAATTGACCGTCTTCGATTTCAAGGTCGATCCCTTTGAGAACTTCATTACCATTTGGATACACTTTGCGCACATTGCGAATTGATAAGCTAGCCATCTACATCATCTCCTGATCGATCTTTGCAGCCGAAACTGGTTCCGGCTGCGACAAATAATGGGGTGAGTCCCCGAGTAGTTTTGTGTTGCTTAGCCCTTGACGGCCCCGGCAGTTAATCCACGGACAAAATATTTCCCCGCCAGCAAATACACGACTAACGTCGGCAATGCGGCGATGATCGCAGCGGCCATGTTGACGTTGTATTCGGTGACACCGGTGGAAGTGTTGACCAGATTGTTGAGCGCGACCGTGACCGGTTTTGCGTCGGATCCTCCAAACACCACACCGAACAGGAAGTCATTCCAGATTTGGGTGAATTGCCAGATAAAGCAGACCATGAAAATCGGCAGCGATAACGGGAAAATGATTTTGCGATAGGTCATGAAGAAACCTGCGCCATCAATCCGTGCCGCCTTGACCAATTCCTCTGGCACGGTGACGTAGTAATTACGGAAAAATAAGGTCGTAAATGCGATACCGTACACAATGTGAACAAACACCAGACCCGGCGTGGTATTGGCCAGATTGACCATCCCCAGCAGACGCGCCATCGGCAGAATCACGACTTGGAATGGGATAAAACATCCCACCATCAAGGCCGTAAACACAATCTCTGAACCACGGAAGCGCCAATGGGCCAGCACGTAGCCATTGAGTGAGCCGACCAGGGTAGAAATGAGAACCGCCGGAATCGCCATTCTGAGTGAGTTCCAAAAAAACGGCGCGAGACCGTTGCAATCGACGCCAGTACAAGCTTGACTCCAGGCTTTAAGCCAGGCTGCGCTAGTAGGAGAATGCGGCAACGATAGCAAATTGCCGGAGCGTATTTCATCGAGCGTTTTCACTGACGTACTGAGCATCACATACAGGGGTGCCAGGTAATAGAGTGCGACAAATACCAGCAAAACATAGATGGCGACGCGGCCAACGGTCAGCTTGCTGCCGTCGAGATGGACGGTGCTGCCATTACTGTGATTAGCGGCCATTGCGCGCTCCTTTAGTTTCCAGATACATCAGCGGTACCAGCACTGCCATGACGGTCGCTAGCATCATCATGGCCGACGCCGCGCCCAAGCCAAGCTGTCCACGCGAGAATGAATATTGATACATGAAAATGGCGGGCAGGTCAGAAGAGTTACCAGGACCGCCAGCAGTCAATGCCATCACCAGATCGAAACTTTTGATCGCAATGTGGGCTAATACCAGCAATACGCTGAAGAACACCGGACGTAAGGCCGGGATCACAATCCGACGATAAATCGTCGGCAGACTCGCGCCATCGACTTGTGCGGCCTTGATAACACTGTCGTCAATGCCGCGTAGGCCAGCCAGAAACAGCGCCATGACAAAACCTGAAGATTGCCAGACACCGGCAATGACGACGGTATAAATCGAGAAGTCGGAGTTGACCAGCCAGTCAAAGGTGAAATGGGTAAAGCCCCAATCGTGCATCATTTTTTCGAGACCGAGACCGGGATTCAAAATCCATTTCCAGGCCGCACCGGTGACGATAAAAGACAGCGCCATTGGATACAAATAAATGGCGCGCAATGCGCCTTCTGCACGAATTTTTTGATCCAGCAAAATTGCCATGAACAGACCAATCGCCAGACAGAAAAAAATAAACAGGCCACCGAAGATGCCCAGATTGGCAGCGGAGGTCCACCAGCGGTCCAGACCGAAAAGGTCAGCGTATTGATGAAATCCAACCAGCTCATAATTGGGCATCATGCGTGAATTAGTCAGCGAAATCCATCCTGTGAGGGCAATGAATCCATAGACGAACACGAGCGAAATAATGATGGTCGGCGATAAGACCAGGCGCGGTAGCCAGTTATCGGCGAAGGTTGCGAAGCGTCCCCGAGGGGCCAGATTTTTTGAGGGTTTTGCTGCGCTCCCGGAGGATGCAGTTGAATAGGGGAGGGTTTGATCGGACATACAAGTCTCCTGATGCAGGATCATCGCCAGGTCATTGATGCTGGCACGCCAACACGCAAACCGGGCGGATGACAGCGCGAGAAGGTGACCCGCGCTGACATCCGGTTCTTAATTTACATACTTATTTACATCACTTTGATTCGCTGACTTATGTTGTCGGCTTGATGGCGAGCTTATGTATATGTAACGCTTGATAGTGTTTAAGTAAGTCCGCACAACTGTTTAACCATCGTTGCCAGTTGAGCTGTCTTACTGAGCAGAGTCCAAATAATTAAATTATTTGGTTTTAGCCGCTTTTGCCAAAGCCTGCGCTGCCGCTTGCGAGGTCATGTTCGAATTCATGAACTTGGAAATGACATCCAGCATTGCACCCTGGACCGCGGAACTGACGGCCATGCCGTGGGCCATACTTGGCTCCAATGTATTGGCTTTGCTGGCCGCTGCCATGTCATCCATCGATTCAATCGCGCAGGTATCAAACTTACCGCGTGGGATATCCGGACGTACTGGGATGGAACCCTTGTTCAGGTTGAAAACTTCCTGAAATGCCGGGCTCATGATTGCCGTTGCCAACAACAACTGGTCTTTTTGTTCTTCCGGATCTTTTACCTTGAACATAGCGATTGAATCGATGTTGTAGGTATATGAACCGGCAGTACCAGGAGCCGGTACGCACAAGTAATCTTTGCCTGGTTGTTTGCCAGCAGCCGTGAATTCGCCCTTGGCCCAGTCACCCATGAACTGCATACCGGCTTTGCCATTGATGACCATTGCTGTAGCCAGATTCCAGTCGCGCCCCGGGGAATTTTTGTCGATGTAGGTTTTGATTTTACCGAGAGTGTCAAAGGTCTTGATCATAGTCGGCCCGGTGAGTGTAGCCTGATCGAGCTTCACCAGCGCCTTGTCATAGAATGCCGCGCCACCGACACCTAATGCGGTCGTTTCAAAAACGGTCGCATCTTGCCAAGGCTGACCACCGTGGGCGATGGCGATTAGGCCCGCTTTTTGGATTTTGTCAGCGGCGTCAAAGAATTCAGGCCAGGTGGTTGGCGTTTTTGCGCCAGCTTTTTTCAATACTTCCGGGTTGATCCAGAGCCAGTTGACGCGATGCACGTTGACCGGTGCGGCAACATAATGGCCTTTATATTTCATCGTGTTAGAGACGACTTTTGGCAACAACGTGTCCCATTTGCCAGCGGTGGCAGCGGCGTCAATGTTTGCCAGCACGCCTTCCTGGCCCCATTCCTGAATAGAAGGGCCTTTGATCTGTGCCGCAGTCGGAGGGCTACCAGCGATGACGCGTGCTTTTAGCGCGGTCGTTGCATTTTCACCAGCACCGCCAGCGACGGCGAAGTCTTTCCAGGTCACGCCTTGCGCTTCCATGATTTTTTTCAGTTCGGCTACTGATTTGGCTTCGCCACCGGAAGTCCAGTAATGCAGCACTTCAACTTGCGCGGCCATGACCGCTGTTGATGCTGATAGAAGTGCGGTTGCTGTGACTGTTGTGACCAATGTGGATTTGATGAGTTGCTGCAGTTTCATGTTTGTCTCCTGTATTAAGAACGCTAAATAAGGTGTTTTATTTTCAATCGATGCCTGCTGTTTGCTCGATTGCTTGATGTTCAGACGGCTTACCTACTCACTACCGGTGCGTTGACTGCGCCGTTTCCTGCAAAACCTGGATTTGTATTTTTTAGATACAAATATTGCTTAGTTGTTACTGAGGTACTATCAATAATTCTTCTAGTAAAACTACATGAAAAATTGATTTAATCCGATAATATCCGCAAATCAGGCTTTCGCCGCTTGTAATTGTAGTAATGCTACATTAATATTGCAATATAAGTTTTTTATTTATTACAAAATAATGATGCCAACTCAACCTCCCTTTATCTTTACCTTGTTCGGTGCGACCGGCGATTTGGCGATGCGGAAGATTCTTCCGGCGCTGTTTGTCGCGCATCGAGAGGCAAAGCTGCACGACAATGGTCGCATCATTTGCGTCTCAAAGCAGGGTTTTAGTCGGGATGAATATCTGGACTGGGTGAGCCAACATGCGGCCCAGTTTGTGAAGGGTGACGCGCCAGTTAATCCGGAAGACGCTATATGGCAAAGTTTTTTAGCGCGCATCGACTATCTGGCGCTCGATTTGGTGGAGCCGACCGGCTATCAGCGCTTAGCAGAGTTGCTTGTCGATAGCAAAGTCGGGCTGGTGTTTTATCTGGCGACATCGCCACTGTTGTTTGAACGTATTTGTGCCAATTTGTCCACAAGTACCATCGACTTGTCGCAAGCGCGCGTGGTGTTAGAGAAGCCGCTGGGACATGATTTGCGTTCTTCGCATGCGATTAACGATGCGGTGGCGCGGGTATTTTCTGAAGATCAGATTTATCGCATCGATCATTATCTGGGTAAAGAGTCGGTCCAGAATTTGCTGGCCTTGCGCTTTGCCAACAGTCTGTTTGAGCCGCTCTGGCGGCGTGAATCGATTGCGCATGTGCAGCTTACGATTGCGGAACAATTGGGCGTTGAAGGACGTGGCGAGTTTTACGATGGCACCGGCGCTTTGCGCGACATGGTGCAGAATCATTTGCTGCAATTGTTGTGCATGGTCGCCATGGAGCCGCCGATTTCGTTCGACGCCAACGCTGTTCGGGATGAAAAAGTCCGGGTATTGCGCGCCTTGAAACCTTTTACCGCGGAAGACCTGGAGCTGCGGGCCGTGCGCGGTCAATATGTATCAGGCGCGGTGAGCGGCCAGTCTGTACCGGGATATCTGCACGAGCCGGGCATTCCTGCACAGTCGCAGACCGAAACGTTTGTCGCCTTGCACGCCGAGATTAATAACTGGCGCTGGGCTGGCGTGCCGTTTTTTCTGCGCACCGGCAAGCGTCTGGCGCAGCGCACGGCCGAAATTGTGATTACCTTTAAACCGATTCCGCATGCGATTTTGCCGATGCCCTCTGGCCCTGGCGGCGCGATGAGTAATCAGCTGGTCATTCGCCTGCAACCAGATGAGTCGATCCAATTGCATTGTCTGGCCAAACAACCGGGCGATGGCATGATCATGCAGCCGGTAGCGCTCGATCTTGCGTTCGATGAAGCTTTTCATCAACGGCGGGCTGAGGCTTACGAACGTCTTTTGCTGGACGCGATACGCGGTAATTTATCGCTGTTTGTGCGTCGCGATGAGCAAGAGGCGGCATGGAAATGGGTAGAGCCGCTGTTGCATCATTGGCAAACCAATGCTTCGCCACCGAAGCCGTATATGGCTGGTAGTTGGGGGCCGACCGCCTCGTTTGCCATGATGGCGCGGGCCGGCGCGCAGTGGCCTGAGGATCGTTAGTATCCTGATCAGTTGTATGCCTGATCAGGTGTCATCTTTATTTCTAATAATGAACTGTTTTAAGTGAAATTATGTCCTCATCTCCGATCGAAAATGCTACTGCAGCCTCAGCCGATGGTTACCTGGATGGACCGCGCCTGCTGGCCGATATTGGTGGCACTAACGCACGCTTTGCGCTCGAGCGTGGACCGGGTCAGATCGATGCGATACAGACATTGCGCTGCGCCGATTATGCCGAATTCGCGTTAGCTGTTGAGGCGTATCTGGCCAATAGCGAACATCCGCAAATACATCACGCCGCCATCGCCATTGCCAATCCTGTACATGGCGATGAAATCAAAATGACCAATTATTCCTGGGCATTTTCGATTGAAGCGATGCGTCGCCGTCTCAATCTGGACACTTTGCTGATCGTCAATGATTTCACTGCGTTATCGATGGCGTTGCCGCATTTGGAGCCGGCGCATTGTGTACAAGTAGGCGGCGGAAAACCGCTCGCTGGTGGCGTGGTCGGTCTGGTCGGCGCCGGAACCGGATTAGGCGTCGGTGGGTTGATTCCCTCCGAAGGCCGTTGGATTGCGTTGGGGAGCGAGGGCGGTCACGTCAGATTTGCACCGGGTGATGCACGCGAGGCCGCAGTGCTGGCGTATTGCTGGCGTACTTATTCGCACGTTTCTGCTGAGCGTCTGGTGTCCGGCCCAGGTATCGAAATGACTTATCAGGCCTTGGCCGATATGCATGGCGTTGCCAATCCTGAACCGTTGCAGACTGCGCAAATTGTTGAGCGTGCATTGAATGGCAACGATCCACTCTGCGCCGAAGTGCTGGAATGTTTTTGCGCCATGTTAGGTACAGTCGCCGCCGATGTCGCAGTGACGCTGGGTACTTTGGGCGGGATTTATATCGGCGGCGGTGTAGTACCGCGTCTGGGTGAATATTTTGCCAGTTCGCCGTTTCGCCACCGGTTTGAAAGTAAAGGCCGATTCGCCTCCTACATGGCGAAGATTCCTACTTATGTCATCACCGCGCCGTATCCTGCTTTCGTCGGCGTAGCGGCGATTTTGTCCGAGCATTTGGGCGGTGGTAATGCGGTGCCGATTCTGGAAAGAATCCGCAAGGCGCGCGCACAGTTTTCTCCTGCCGAACAAAAAGTCGCCAGTTTGATTCTGGCCCATCCGCGTGCGGTGATGAGCGAGCCGATTTCTGAAATCGCCCGCCGTGCAGAAGTCAGTCAGCCGACCGTGATTCGTTTTTGTCGGACGATGGGATGTCAGGGTCTTGCCGATTTCAAATTAAAACTGGCCTCCGGGGTGACCGGGACCGTGCCGGTCACCCACAGTCAGGTGCATGTCGGCGATTCGCCACTCGATGTCGGAGTCAAGGTGGTCGATAACACCATTTCGGCAATGATGGAGGTGCGCGACAATCTCAATGCCGATACGCTCTCAAAGGTGATCGCTCTTCTGGGGCAGGCAACACGCGTGGAGTTTTATGGCTTTGGCAGTTGCGGTCTGGTGGCCGAAGACGCGCAGCAGAAATTCTTCCGTTTGGGGATTCCGTCATCGGCCTACACCGATCCGCAATTACAGGAGATTTCTGCCTCGTTACTGAAAACGACCGACGTTGCAGTGATTATTTCAAACTCCGGTCGTTTGCGTCACTTAGCGCATGCAGTCGAGGTGGCCGTGAATTCGGGCGCGACGATTATTGCGCTCGCACCCAGTAATTCACAATTGGCGAAACGTGCCGATTACACTCTGGCGGTCGAGCATGACGAAGGCAGCAACATGCATATTCCGATGGTCTCGCGGATTTTGTTGTTGTTGTTAATCGATATATTGGCGGTGGGTGTATCGATGAATCGTTCAAGCCCGTTTGCCGAGCTGCAGCGTCAGGCAAAACGCGGTATTTTGGCACATATCGCGTCCATTCCGGGTGACGATACCAACGATAAAATTGCGGCTAAAGAGGGTGGGC
>NZ_JBRIIQ010000047.1:0-31701 GCF_052976905.1 Glaciimonas sp. GG7
GTCTCCGACTCAGTAGTTCTATGCCGAGTACCACGGACAAGCACGAATCGATTCCCACTGGAGTGGTGTGCTGATACGCTCGGCTGGAAACTCAGACAGGGAGGGGATAAATTGATCTTCCCCGGTGAGCAATATTTCCAGGTACTCCCGCGACAAGCGCAATGCGGACGATGAGAACGGCTCAACGGGGCGTTCATGATCGATTTCCAGCACCCGCGCTGCGATCAGTTTATGGTGGACGGCAAACAGGTTGCGCGCTTGTAAGCGCTCGTGCAAGTTTGCTCCGGCCAACAGGAATAGTGCGGTTTCTACCGTGGGCAAGAATCCGCCGTGCGACTGTCCTGTGATTCCGCCGAATTCGCTGAAGCGCCGCTCGATTGCCTTGTTATGGAGCAGGAAGGCATCCAGTGCTTCCGGGGCAATGTGCGGTGCCATGGCCAGAATCAGGATCAGACGTTCTTGTGGGATCAGCGTCATATCGCGCAAAAATGCGGCGAAAGGCCCGTTGCCAGCAGAGACGTCAGGCGGTGCAGTTAGTGCGTCCAAGCCCGGATGCCGGGCTTCCTGACGTGCTGCAAAGCGTTGTTCGATGATGCGCTGGAGCCAGTTCAGCTCGCGTTCGATCATGGCGCTATTGGCGCTGTTGGCGACCATCAAGGGGGCGTTCATTCGTCGCTTTACCATTCAACAGAAAGTGGGTGAGGCATCCAGGGATGCAGAACGACCGAAATACCCCAGGGGAGTTGGTCGAGCAGGATATCGAGCGTCTTGCGCGAGACCGTCAGTGTCCATTTACCCTCGCGCAGGATCAGTCGGCCTTCGCGCTGTAAGAACCTATTCAAAATCTTTTCAACATCTTTTCAAGAGCAAAACGAGAAATGCCAAATTGACGAACTGAAGGCTGGTGTTAAGTTGACGTTCACAGTTCTTCCACAGCCTTCTGCATTTCTCAAGCCATGCAAAAGAGCGTTCCACGACCCAACGCTGAGGCATCACAGCAAAGGTATGAAGCTCATTGCGTTTGGCGATGCTCACGGATGCTCCCAATATTTCGCGTACGCCATCGGCAAAAGGCTCTCCGGTATACCCTCCATCGGCTAGCATATTAACGACTTTGGATAATGATTTTTTGTGTCGTCTCAGCGCTTCCAAAGCGCCTTTTCTATCCGTCACATCGGCCGTTGTCACTGAAATCGCATGCGGTAAGCCTTGGGTATCAACCGCAATATGGCGCTTGATACCCGATACTTTCTTACCGGCGTCATATCCCTTGTACTTTGCCGTATCCGTATTTTTAACACTTTGCGCATCAACGATGACGAACGTGGTCAACGCGCTCCGTCCATTGCTGATGCGGACCACGCCAACTACATTTTTTTAAAGCCTGCTCAAGCAGGCTTAGTCCATCTTCCGACGGCTTCTCTTTCCATAGTTGAAAGTAGTAATACACCGTGGTCTTCTTCGGAAAGTCGCTTGGAATCATATCCCACTGACACCCGCTTTTAAGTAGATACAGAATCGCGCAAAATACGTCGTACACATCAATTTTCCGTGGCTTCGTTCGCTTCCGAGCACTCATCAAGAGCGGCGCTATCTGTTCAAACATCTCGCGGCTTATATCGCTTGGGTATTTTTTTCGCATTTAAACAAAATACATAATTTCAGCCTCATTGGCAAAAAGATTTTGAATAGGTTCTAAGAAGGTCTCGCGCACACCTGCCCGTGAAGTATTTGCAATACTCGGCCAGTGTTCGATCACGGCATTGATCAGGTCACGACAGGCCGCCATTTCGGTGGCGTCAGGCGTGATTGCCCGCGCCACTGGTGTGTCGAGGGTCAGGCCGCACAGCAGTTTGTTGAGCACCAGTTCCGGCTCGGGTGCATCGCAGCGATGGTCCACCATGTATTGCAATAAGTGGACCGCACGTGAGGCGGCCTCGGTGCCGGTGATGCGGGCAACCCCGGCGTCGTCAACGGTGAGCAGACCGAGTTGCTTGAAAAACTGCGGCAGGAAAGGATGGATCAGCACCAGACCGGCATTCGCAATATACATCGTGGTGCCTTCGTCGGGTGGGCGCGAAATAACAGGACGAGCGGGGCGTCTGGCTGGCGCTGATCGCGGTTTGACTGTTGGCATGACTTGCAGCGCGCCGGTCACGTTGGCGTAGCCGCCTTGTTTCGCCATCGCATGCGCTTGGGTGAGCAAGCGCGTTGCAGCATCGGATTGGGATTGCGCCAAAGAGGCTAGCAAGCGTGCTGCGATGGTGCGCGGGAGTGGACGCGGTTGTTCGGCCAACATCGCCAGCAGAGTGCGCCACAGGAGTTGACCAGCATTTTCGCGGGTCCCGCTCTGATGGGTGTGACCCCACGCCGCCAGCATGACCGTCATCGTATCGAGCATAAAGCGTGCTTGCGTCGGCGCGATGCGGTGCAGCAGTCGCGCCAGCACTTCGGCAGGCATGATCGTCGCCCAGCGTTGCCGGGTATCGGGCTGGGACAAGCCTTGCTGCAAGGCTGCGTCTAACGTTGGGTTGTCATGGGCGAGCAGGTCGGCCAGCAGTCGAAACGCTGCGCCAGACAATGGCGTCGCATCGTTGGGGTGACCGGCAAGCCAGTCAAACAACCGGCGCTCATCGGTCGGGCCGGGCCGCTCAAGTGGCGCGGCTACCGGTGTCGGGGGTGGCGCCAGCAAGGGCCTGGCAAGATGGCCCGGGTCGAGCGGTATCCCGGCAATGGTCGCCGCAGCGATCCTGATCTTCAGTGCCTCCAGTACCGCACCATCAAGCCCGGAGGAAAGCGCCGCCAACGGCCCCGGGGCGAGTTGCGTAATGATGGCCGTAACAACGCTGGCGTCATATCGCGCAATGCGCTGCAGGCGTCGTTCAATCTGTTCGGATTGCGCGTCGGCAAACAGGCCGTGCAACGCTGCCACAGACATCCCCGGCAAGTCCGCAAGCAAGGTCTCGATACGGAGATCGGGCATAGCCCACCAAGGCAGTACGCCGGTATCGAGCCAGTGCCGTAACAAGGCCAAATGATCGAGGCGTGGCGCAGGCCAGCTGAGGGCGTCCGGAGCACGCAGTTCATCCCCGCGTAAAGCGGCATCGAGCACTTGCGTCCAGGCCGAGGCCATGCTCGCACCCGGCAGGTCCGCCAGCATGTCGGCCCAGCGTGCCGCCTGATCGGCCTGTCCGGGCAGCAGCGTGGCGATGATTTCGTCAGGCAACATCCAGATCAACAGGCGTTCAATCAGCGCTGCGGTATTACCGGACCCGGCGACCAGCAGACGACGCAGGAGGGCTGCAAATCCGCCCGGATTAGTGGCCGCCAATTCGCTTAAATGTGCACCCTGATCGTGGGGAGAGCCGGTGCGCAAAAAGCGTTCGGCCAGAGCGACGGCGGCCTCCGGATTGCGCCCGGCCACAGCGGACGACCCAACAGATGCGGTAGGCGCACCGGATTGCGGCCATGCGCTCAGAAGCGGGACGATGCCGCCTTGCTCTGTCGTTGCCAGATCGCCTGTTTGCGACCGTACTTCGCCACTCAGCAGCGCCAGCGCTTCCGGCAGAGAACTCGACAGCGGCATGCGTTCGCGCAGAAAATCGAGCGCCTTGGAAAACGCGGTCAGTAGCAGTGAATAGGTCACGCCAGCGCTTGCAGCCAGTCCTTGCAACAACTGCCGCAGCCAGCTAAGCCGGTTAAATTGCGACCCGGCGTCCAACAATAAATAGCGTAAGACCAGCATCCGCATCTGGCGCTCGAAACCATCCGCGCTCAAGGCAAGCTGCGGCCGCGCATGGTGCAGTGCCGACAGATCGACGACATAGGCCAGGATCAGTGCCGCATGCACCGGCTGCAACTGTCCGATCAAATGCGCAAACAGCAATGGCGACATGGGCCGGATCAACATTTCCAGCGCCAGAGGCTGGGTTGCGGTGCGGCGCAGCAGGGCGAGCAAGGATGCAAAGTTGCCTGCCTCGGCGCTGGCAAAGGCATCGGCTGCAGCATAGGCAGGCAGGGCGGATTTCGGCGGCGCTGCATCGATGTGCGAAGCGCGTAGCAATGCATCCAATACACCTAAGAGCGACCCCGTCAGCGGCTGGTGGGTCCGGCTGGTGTTGGCCACGTCATGCAACAGCGCCAGCAAGGCGGCATAGCTGACCCCTTCGGCTGCTACCACGCCTGCGATCAAGGTGGCGAGGTAAGTACGGCGGTTGAACTGGGTCCCTGCCTCGTGCAGCAAATACTCAAGCGTCAACACCCACAGGGCGCGCCGCAGTGAAGATTCGGCTAGTGGCGCTGGCGCGACCATGGGATGGAGCCGCCCGACATCGGCAAGATAGCCGAGGATGAATGATTGGTCCGCCGGGGCGAGTACGCCGAGCAGGGCATGCAGCGCCGTCTGGTCCGCTTGCAGCACCAGACGTTCGATGACGGTGCGCTGCTGTGCATGGCGACGCAGCAGTGCGACCAGTGCCGCCGGTTGCTCCGCCATCAGGCGCGCGATGATTTCTGCCGGCGCGAAAGGCGAGTCGCGACGTCGCATCGGCAACGTGCCGTTGACCAGATAGGCTCCGAATGCATCGAGCAAGGCCAGCGTTGGTGCGCGCGCATAGGTGTGGGCGTCGGGCGCATGCAAGGCCGTTGCGATGGCGTCGGCAAGGGTGCTGCGCAAGGCGCGTTCGAATGCTTCCGGCAATGCGTTTTCCAGCGCGTGGGCGTCAATGTCGCCCAGATCGAGTGTCAGTTTGTCGATCCGTACATGCAAGTCGGTGGGGGCAAGGGCGTCGAATACATTGTCGATGATGTGAGGGATGCGCTGCCAGGCAATCTCCTCGGCGCGGGCACGCAATGCCAGCGCCGAGGTCAGGTCGGGCGTGTCAATCTCAATCTGGAGTTTACCGATGCTGTGCGCAGGCTTGCTCATGTTTCGGTGCCTGCATGGTCAGGCGCAACCGGGTTTGCATCAGCGTGGACTTTGGGTCGCCAAAATTGCCACCATTTTCTTTCCGGCGCAGGCGCTGTTACGAACGCGGGAGCGGACTCTGGTTCTGGGTTTGTCGGTGCATCCGCGAGTGTGGATTGCATGGGCTGCATGGGCAGGATCGGCACGATCTCGGATGGGCCAGACTCCGGCAGTGGCGATGGTGATAGTTCCGGTGAAAGTGCTGGCGGGATATCGAGCTGCACATCCGGCTGCACATCCGTCACCGGCAGCGGCACAGGCACTGCCAGCAGTTTGGCCGGCCGCAAAAAGCGTCTCAGACGGCGGCTGGTTTCGCCGCGCCGTCGGACCGATCCGTGGCGCAGCGCCTCTATCCATTTGTCGTACAGCCGCAAGAAATATTGCATCCTGCGCGCTCCTAGAAAAATGTCCTCGACGACGATATGCGCCGGGGTGTTATCGCGCACGACGGCACGCGCCCGGCGCCGCCAGCCATCGTTGAGAATGTCCTCTGTCTGATGTTCATTCATGGGTTCATCCATGGCAGCCATCACGGCACTGATGCGAAAACTGCATTCGTCCGTGACCTGTTCATCGAGCGTGCCATGGCGCAGCAGGACCCACTCCACGATGATGAGGCGTTCGCGTTCGAGCGGGTGTTCGGTAGCGCTCGGCGCTGTGTCAACATCGAGCAGCGCCAGTTCGATCCGGCAGCGAATTTCCAGACCGGCCATCGGACGCAGCGGCATCGCCCGCCGATAGTCGAAACCACGGCCACGATCACGCGTGGCAGGCACGACCCGTGTGAGCAGCGTGCGTTTGGCCTGCAGCAAGGCGGGGCCGCGCACACCGCGTGCGTCTAGTCCCGAGGCATACAGTGAGAGCAACAAGTCGAGGATGGCTGACTGGCGTTTGAAGACCGGGTCGTGGGCTGCGATTAGTTCGGTGAGCTGTTGATCATAGTGCCGGGCATCCACGAGAGGAAGAACATTGGGGACGATACCGATCAACGATTGGCTGGCATAGGTTTTGTCGCCGCCGGTATTGATCGAAAACAGGTCGCGCACAAAGGCGAGCTGGCTGAAAAAATCGGCCATTAACTGATCGAACGCCATCAGGTAGCCCTTGAGCTGTTTGGCCTGAGCGCGACGCCGTGCATCGGCCTCCGACGGCAGGCCGAAATAGCCAATGCCATACACCGCAGGAAATTGATCCTGCACCGAGCTGTAGGTTGTCAAGTCGTTGCCCTGACCAACCGGAGGGCAATAGTAGTGGCTATATTCAGTCCATAGCGCCGGGGTCTGGCGCTGTACCGTCCATTTTCTGTCGAGCAAACGGCGCACCCGGTTTGGATTCGGTGTGCACACCACGCCGCCTTTGAACAGGCGCAAGGTATCGAAGCGACCGCGTGCGCTGGTTTGCAGCCGCAAGATACAACCTTCGGCCACAGCGATCGTATCGTTGACGGTGTAGACATCGTTGCCTACATGCACCGTCAAGGTATCAATCGACAACACGCCCGGAATTTCGACCATCGCTTCGAGCAAGGTTTCGACCACCACGTTACGCGGCAGCGGCGTGAGTTGGTCATCGGCGATGAAGCCGCGCAGCATCAGCGAACCGAGGAAGATCTCCGAGGTCGTCAGGCCCAATGCCTGTTGTTCGGCCAGCGATCTGCGTTTCGGCTCCGGCGTGAGCGTCAGGCCCAAAGTGAAGAGCAATTGCGCGAGCATTTCATCGGGATCGCTGGCGTCGTCGAGGTAGATATTGGCGTCGACGCGTGCCGGGATTTGCCACAGTACGTGGCACGTTTGAAGGTCCTCGCACAAGGCTCTGTGTGCGCTGTAGCAATCGCGTACGCGTGTGATGAGCGCGTCATTGTCGTTGGCCGTATGGTCGCACTCGCAGTCCTCAGAGTACGCCAGAACGGTGATCCGGTAGAGCCCGCAAACGCCTTGGTCTTTGGCTGGGACCGGCGTGAACCAGACGTTGGCGACCTCGGACACCCGGTCGATGATCAGGCGGCGCAAGTCGTTGATGGTCACCGGATTGATCGGCATGATCGCCCACGCCGGGTAGAGTCCCTGACGCGGCAAGGCAATCTCCCCCGTTAGCGGCGCACCGAGCAGATCCTCGACCGGAATATCGGCTCGATAGGACAGCTCGGTCAGTGCATAGCACAGCTGTTCGAGGATGGTGACGCCAGGGTCGGAATAATTGAAGTTGGTCCAGACGTTGCCGGAAAGCGCTTGCACTAGCGCTGTCCCTTCGGCTAACAGTTTGCTGTAGTCAAGGCCAGTCGCTTCGGGCGCTTTGCGCGCGATGGTGCCGCAAGGAGGGTTCACGTGGGTTCTCCGTTGGCGGACAAGGTCATGACGTCGGTGCTGATCAATTGGTGGGTCAGCACCGTGGTGTAGTAAGGCCGGATCGCTGTGCAGAGGCCTTCCGGCACGAGCTTGAACGAACGCATGCCGCGCACGTAGGGGCGGTTGCGCACAAAGTGGGCGACTTCTTGCGCGCTGTAGTAATTCTCTGGTCGCGGACCCAAGGCTTGCGAGGGCCAAGGCGAAAGAAAGTCGACCAGTTCGGTATTGAGCCTGCTGATGCAAGCGGGTATCGCGTCATCGTCGGTAAAAATCAGGTTGGCTTTCACGCACAGACGTTGATAAGGCGGGTTCGTGACGCTCAGTTCAACGAAGGGGCTGATCCGCTCGGCAAGCCAGGCGGCGATCTGGCCGAGCATCTGCGCGTCGTTAGACGGGACGGTCGGATCGACCACGCCCGGTGTGTCTCGACCCGGCACGGCCACGACCCAGACATGACCGGGCAGAGGTATTTGTTGACCATCGCTCGTCGGTGTGACGGCTACCTGCCACAGCGACGGATATGCAGCCAGCACCAGACTGGCGTAGTCCCAGCCCTGGATGCCATAGTCTTTATGACGCAACCGTTCTGCCAGCCACATGTCGAAGGCCGGGCCGGTCGCTTTGGCTCTGCCGCCGAAGGAGGTCGTTGCTTGTGTGATGCTGCCGACGCCTGGCAAGGCTGCTATCGGCTTGGTGATGGTGCCGGGCAGCAGCGGCAGATCGAGATTGTCGGCACCGCCCGGTCCCACCCAGGTGGCGCTTGCCGCGTTGGTGGACAGTCCCACCAGCAAGGGAAACAGCGCGGCGTCCCCTTGGTCGAATCCGATCCGCAAGCGTAACAAGGGCGCGTCCTTTGTCGCGTCTTGCACGAAGCGGACGATGCCGGGTTTGCGCAGGCCGTCGGTGTTGTCGCTGTAGGGGGCGATGGTATTCCATCCCGGATTGGCCGACTCGCTCCAATAAAACCAGCTTGGTATCGGCGTAGTGGTCGGCCAGCCGCTCTCTGGCGGGGCCAGTTGGAACAGCAAGCTGACTTCTTGCGCCGGGACGGACAGGTCGATATACAGCACGCCTGCCTGCATGATCGGTGCCAACAGAGGCACTGTGCCAGCGCAGCTCCAGTCCACCGCTGCAACTTCGTCAAACGGGCAGAGGTGGAACAACGTGGCGACACTTGCGCCGCCGTCCGGCAAGGGCAGCATGGCAGCGGCTGTGTAATTGACGCTGACGGCTGCGGCCATCGGCAGCCACGGTTGATTAGGAAAGCTGACAGTGGCGTCGGTCGCCATGCATTTTTGGATGCAATCCTAGAGGAATCGACTAGGGTCGCGTTCAGTGCGGTTTGCGCGTTGCTCACTGCCGAAGCAATGACTGCCCGCGTACCCTTGCCTTTGGCATACGCTCCTGGCACGCTGGTCCCGGCGGCCAGCAGCGCTGCGCCTGACCGGTCGGGACCGGGACCGAGGTGGCCAGCGCGGTTGCATGCGCGCTTAACCACTGCGCCAGATTGTCGTGCAGCGTACTGCGCTGCGCCGATTGCCTGCCCGGATGCAGTATGCGGCCAGTCGCGAGCTGGTGTCTGGCAAGGCCAGCGCTGCCGTCAGGCTGGCTTGCCATGCGGCCTTTTCGTCGGCGGTCGCGGCGCTGGCGGCAATAGCGCCTTGGATGGTCGTGACCACCATTGCGTCCAGACTGGCGACGACCTGTTGACTGCGCTTTGGATGCGCTGTTTGAATTGTTTATCGGGCGTGGTGGTGCAGATGGCCGATAACAGAGCGAGTTGCGCAGTTGCGCCTGCGGCCCAACCATCCTGCCCGCATTGTTGGGCGCAGGCAGAGGCGGCGGCGGTCAATTGCAATGAGGCGGCCATCACGTTCGGGGCATACAAGATGTCGCCGAAGGCGTATGTCGGTTGGGTCAGGGTCAGGCTGACATAGCTCATCGCCGGGTTGTCGTCGGGCCGGCAGGTTGGTTGCGACCACGGGAACCAGCACCGTTTGCGGCAGCGGCATGGCCGCTGGTACCGGTACTGGCTCGCCTTGCGTGGTCTGGAACAGGTATGGCGTCGAGGTGGCGCTGATCTGCCAGGTTCCCGGATTGACGACGCCCATGTCCACGGTAAAGCTGGCGTTGTCGAACAGGCTGCCAGCGCAGCGCTTGCCGTCGGCATCGATGACGTAGCCTTGGTAGTAGCCGGAAAAGCCGGTGCTGGTGACGGGCAAACCGGACCATGTGATCGCCATCGTGAAATGGCTGACCTGCTTGACAAACAATTCGGGTGCATTGAAGGCGAATACGGCGTTTTGAACCGGCGGCGACCCGAACAGTGGGAAGGGTTTGTCAGCGTTGGCCGCACCGGATGGAGTGATCATTTGGGCGGCAGTCAAGTCATCGACGCCGACGTCGATAGACAGCGCCGAGAGCACCGCACAAGACAGCACTGTATAGGGATAGACCGTGACATCGTCCACCGGCACGCCCTGTTGTATCAGGCTGGCGTAGAGCGTGGGCGTACTGATGTCAGGAACCGCACAGTTGGGGGCCGGTGGCAGGGCGCAGGCCACCCACGCGGCGGCGTCCTGGCCGAGTGTGAATGACAGGTTGTAGCAGCCATCGGAATTGACGACGGTATAGGCTGGAATATCGATCCAGCCTTCGGTACTCGAATAACGCAGTGAGAACGCCTGTCCTAGCAGTTGTGTCAGCTGGGCAGGCAAGGTGGCGGCGCTGGCATTGAGGCCATAAGCGCCAAACGCGCTAATCAGATCATCCTCGCACACCGGCGCGATACCCAATCCGAGCGTGATCGTTCTGCCGCCGCCGGTGAGCATCAGGCACGGACTGGCCACAGCAAAGCCGAGTGTCGCCAGCGTGCTGACAAGTGCGCCGTCGATGCCAGTGTCGTTCGCCCCGAACAGGGGAAAGGGGGCTGCGATAGCGGGCGGCGTTGCGGCCAGTTTGACCGTGCCGCTCAGTACCTGGGCTGCGGCAACTGCCGTTTGCGGGGCCAGTGTCAGGGTGCGCAGCATCGCCACCGAAGTCGCATCGACTGTCAGCGCCGCATCCAGCGCGTAGGTGATGGACTGGCCGTCCTTGTCTTTACCGGCGAGAAGTCGTGCCTTTGGTAATGCTGGTTTGTGCGACGCCAACGCTGGGCGTGAATGACAGTATCAGTTGGTCCGGGCGTTCGTTGCGTGCATCCTGACGCAATATATCGCTCTGATAAAACGTGACCAGATGGCGTGGAAAGCGATTGATGCTCTCTTGCGCATGGCCGAATAGTTGGGCAAAGGCATCCCATAAACCCGATTGCGGGGGATGCGTATGGTCTTGCAATGACGTTTCAAGCTGCGCTAAATCAGCGGCGCGCGCTTTGGTCAGCACGTCGATCAAGGAGGCGACGAGATCATCGAGCAGCGCGATCAGGTCCTCTAACCAGTTGTCGGCGTTGTGTGCATGGTGGCCGAGGCGATGCTCAGCATTTTCTCCATTGAGGTGAAGCACCAGACGTCTGGCTTGTTCGACGAGCAAATGGTGCAGTTGCGCTGCAATCAGATCGGCCAGCGCATGTTCCAGGCTGGCGAAGCTGACACGGGCGATTCTGCCCGGCTCAACCATCACGATCAGACGCACCAGTATTTTTTGCAGAAGCGCCCAGTGGGCCAGTCTTTGTTCCACTTCGTGCGCGCTGCGTCAGCGCTTGCAGCAGCCGTTCGAGTGCAGTTTCCATATCCGGCAGGTCAAGCGTGGCGCGCAAGGCCAGCTTGATACTGGGGTCGTCCGAGAAGAACGCAGACCAGTCACCATCGATGGTATCGGTGAGGTCATAAAAATGAATGAGCGTGCCATATTCAGCGGCGAACGCGAGCAGGTCTGCCAGGCTGCGCCCGTCGACTTTCACCCGTTCGGGCGCGGGGGCTTGCAACTTGCGTTGGCGCTGGCTCATCGCATTGTTAAGGGCACCGCTGTCGGGTTGCACAATCATTGCAAAGAATCTTTCATAACGGCGGCAGCGCTAACGTGGCTTCGGTCAGATAAAAGGGAAACACCATGCTCAGGGAGTTGGTCTGGCGCACGATGTAATCGATGCTTATCGTCAGGCCGCCGCTTTGCGGGGCCATTTCCTTGATGTCGATATTGGTCACGTCGATGCGCGGCTCCCAGTCCAGAATCGCCTTCTGGATGTTCGAACTGATGGTGTTGGCCATGGTCGTGGTCAGGGCGTCAAAAACCCGCAGGCCGAGGCTGCTGCCATAGGTGGCCAGCATGATGCGTTCGCCGATGGTGGTGGAAAACAGCACCCACAGACACTGCCGGATGTTTAAGTCGTCGCTCGACATGCGCACTTGCGCCGGACTGCGCTCGAAGGTGGGCGGAAAGGTCCAGCCGGTGCCGAGGAATTGCGCGGTGTTGTTATTTTTGTTGTTGTCGGCCATCGCCTAGCCTCCGATCATCACGGTCGGAAGGCCGAGTACGACGCTGCCGCCGTGGGCTGTGCTGTCACCCATTCGGGCGGCTGGCCTGCCGCCGATGAGGACGGTGGCCGAGCCTTTGATGATCGAGTCGGGCGGGCCGACGCAGACGCACATGTCGCCTACGCAGGCTGCTGGCAGACCGCCAATGAGAACGGTCGGCGCGCCGGGGCCGGTCACCGGGCCGCCCACATGGGGGATGGGTGGCACGCCGGGTGTGACCATCGGGCAAACATGCATGTCGGTTACGCGAGAGGCTGGGGGCATTCGAAATCCTGTGCTGAGAGTTGATTGTGAGACTGGTGCCGACCTATGCACTTAACAACCCGTTCGGACTGAGTAGGCACAAAGTGCCGTATCGAAGAATCGCTAACGCACGCGTATACTTCGATACGCCCTGACGGGCTACTCAGTACGAACGGTGTTTAAACGCAACATATCAGCCCCCCTAATTGATTTTTACCAAGCTGCCCTGCACGGTCACGATCCCGCTCGAGGTCAGTTTTGCCTCGGCGGATCCCTTGTGCGGCAAAACTGGTATCGGCTTTTGCGGCGATGGTCGCCCCGGCAATGCTCACGCCAGCGGTTCCTGTGAGTGAGAGCTTGCCTTGTGCGCTCAAGACGATGTCGGTTTTTGCGGTCATCGTAATTTTGCTGGCGCTGTCGAGCGTGATGCCGCTGTCGGCCAGCGTGACGGTGTTGCCGTTGTTGTCTTTGAGAGTCAGCGTGCCAGTCTTGTCGTCGATGCGCACGCTTTGTTTTTCGGCGTGGAGATCTCGATGGCACCCTCCTCTTCAAAAAAATCGATGCGCAGTTTGTTGCGGGTGACGATGGACTTTTGGTTGTTCTTGGCGTCCGGGGTCACCGGTGGCGATTTTTTTGCTATATAGCGCACCGACGATGATGGGAGCGTGGGTCGCCGTTCATGAAGGCGACCACGACTTCGTCGCCAATCTCGGGGTAGAACTCAGCGCCGAAACCGTTGGAGGCGTAGAAACTGCCCAGACGCGCCCACAGGCCCAGCGTGCCTGCTTGCATCAGCGGCAGCGAAACCTGAACCCGGAATTCACCCTCCGGATCGGCGTCGGTTTTGAGGACGATCCCGGTTTGCAGGTTGGCCGCTGCCGGTAATTGACCGGACGCGCCGGGGGCGGCGATTCTTGGGGCGGTGGCGGCGAACCATTGCGGCGAGAGGCCGATCTCGATCGTTGTGGTCCATAGGCCGAGTGCAGAATGCTGGCGTACGCCGGAGACGTAGGCCGCGCCGTTGAAACGGTCGCCCAGCCCGTCAAGGGTGACCATGCTGCCGACGACGGCCAACGCGCAGCCTTGGAAGCTGACCTCGCCGCGGATCTTGGCCAGCCGCGTCATCAGCAGTTCGGCGGATGACCATGCGGTCAATCGGCACTGGCCAGGGTTGCCCCGGTTTGCTGCACAAACTGCTTGACGCCAAATACTTCGGCCAGTGTTTCGGAATCGATATTGCCCGGCGTCTTGACGTCGGTACTGGCCCGGCCCGAGGCGGAGATGGCCTGTGTCGTCGGGTCCCATGCGTAGCTTTGAATGGCGGCTGCGGCGTACTGGGTGGAGGCGTCCATCTCGCCGCGAAAGCTGAGGATTGAATCGCCATAGGTCAGAGTCAGCACCGGTGCGCTACTGGTGACGGGTGGGGCGACCGTGATGGTGGCGTCGGCGGTGATGACGACCATGCCGTTCAATTGGGCACGGATGAGCATGAGGTCCCAGTCCGAGCAATAGAACTGCACGATAGACGGCTGCACCGGGGTGGTTGTGGTGACGGCGGCTTTCAGGCCCGCTCTCCGATCAATTTTTGCATGACAGCGCTGTCGCTCATGTTCTCGAAGATGGCGTTCTTGCGCGCTAACGTCATGACCATGGCGGGGTCGGCGGCTTCGACGATGAGGTGCGAAAAACCGTTTTGGACGATGTCGATCCCCTGTTGGTAAATCAGGCCGGAGAATACTTGCGTTTGTTCATCGTCGTAACCGAGGCTAATCTCCAGCTTCGCGCCGGGAATCAGGGTAGGGGTTTCGCTGATCGGAAAGGTGGCCTCGTTCGGGCTGCCGTCGGCGATGACTAAGCGCGCCTTGGGCAATTTGTTGACGCCAGTCCAGATGTCGATGGAGATGACCTGATAGCTGCTGTTGAGCGGCTGGCCGTTGGCGACGATCTTGACCGCGACGTCGGTGCCGGCCAGTTGGGTGGGTGAAAATGCGGTCATGTTTGTGTTCCGGAAAGCGGTGGAAACACCAATTGCGTACCCGGACGCAATTGGCGAAAGTTGAGGACATTGTTGAACTTGGCGACTTTTAGGTAGTAGCCGCTATTGCCGTAAATCCGGTGGCACAGGCCCGGCAGGGTGTCGCCAGCCAGGACGGTGACCAAGTGCGTCATGTCGGGAGACTTTTTATTGGCCTCCAATTCAATCTGCTTTTCGCTCTTGAACGAGAGAAAAGTGACGGCCAGTCTGGCGCGCAGCGGTGTGCCGTTCGGCTTGAACAAGGTATAGGTAATGTTGAGCTTGGTGAGCACGCATTGAAATTGCAGCTGTGCCCAGGACAGTTTCAGAAAGTTCGGTCGATGAATATTGCCGTTGACGTTAATCGTCATGGCGGTGAAGGTGGCAATCAGGCCTGCGACGCCGTCGGACGGCAGGGGCGTGCCCGGTATCGGTGGCGGAATCACACCGGTGGCGTCAAACATCAGGTCGAAGGAAATGCTTTCCTGTCCGACTTTGTTGAACTCGGGCGAATTGCCGCTGCTGCCCGGGGCCTGTCGGTCGACGTAGCTAATGTTACGGTCGCGTGTATAGGAGGCCGGATTGATCCAGACCGTGAACGGCGTGCCGACCGGGGAGGTGTATTGCTCATCAGAAAACGCACTGATGACCATGTGTTCGAGGCTGCCGGCCATGTTAACGCTGCGTCAGTTTGTGCATCGCTTGCAGGACCTCGCGCACGCATTCCTGGATGATTTGTGCGCGGTCGTCAGGCCGTAGCGCGGGCGTCTGGCCTGGCTGGTTATGAGGTGTGGGTGCTGCGTATTTCTCGTTGTGGTCGCTGACTGCCATGCGCACGCCGATTTCACCGATTTCTAACGCCATAGTCGGTTCCTTGTTGGTAGGTTTAACCTGAGATGAGTGATGCAACAGAGCCAGACATGTTGTTGCTGTCGTTGTGTAGCATGCGTGTGATCGTTGCATAAGAAAACTCGAGTACCTCGGTGAGGACTTCGTTTTTTAATGCATCGAAGGGGCCGCTCACCCAGCGTACTGGCCATGCGCGATAAATATTCCATGTCACCAGCGGCGCGCGGTCGGCCCCTAGCAGCATCACGGTCAATGTTTGCGTGAGGATAGGTTCGTTGAGGGTGGAGCCGATTGTTTGCGCTGCCCATTCCGACAGAAACGACGACTGCGTGACGTAGCCGCGCCGCAAGACCAGATTGGGGGTCTTGGTGACGCCGGGGAGTTGGTGGACGAAGCGGTTTTCACCGCCCTCGGCCACCGACTCGGTCTCTATCTTGGCCTCCAGCCCGGACGCCTCCTGAAAACTGGCATCGGCAATGCTGCTCAGTTGCAAGTTGGTGCCGGTTCCCGCCACCTTGACGGTAAACGAGAATGCTGGCGGTGGGTAATAGACATTGGCCATCTTATTAGCCACCTTTACGGCGCTGAAATAACCATCATTTCAAACGCGATATCAACGCTCTCAACAGCTACTTCATTGCCTTCAGACTTCAGTTCGGTGCCGGTCACCTTGATGGGAAAGGCGTTGTTCAACGTCCAGACCATTTTCGGTGCAGCCGTTTCATCGAGCAGACTGACGACGATGGTTAAGCGTGCGACCGTGTTCATCTTGATTTGATTGAACCAGGCCCATAGCGCCGTGTCATTGACGAAGATACCTTTGCGCATCGTCACATTGCCGACCTTGCCCAAGCCCGGCATTTTGATAGGAAAAAAACTCGGGCTGTCGCCATGCCGGTATTCGATCGGTGTGACCTCGGTACTGAGGCCGGTGACTTCCTGAAAACTGACGGTTCCTGAGGGTAGACCGGTTACCGAAAAATAGAACTTCGGTAACGGCCAAACGGTTGCTGATTGGGTTTCGCCTGCCATGATGTGCTCCTGCTATTGCGTTAAAAGGAATGCGGGTAAATGCCCGGGGATCAAGTGCCTTGCATGGTTTGGCTGAACGTGAGTTCGATGAATTCAGCTGGATGGATCAGTTGCACCGTGACGTTGACTATCATGTAGCCGTTAAGCACATCCAGTCCGCTCATAGTGGTGGGTACGCCGCACGCAACTGTAAAGGCGTCGCTGGCTTTGTCGCCCATTAATCCACCGGCCTGCCAGAACTGGGTCAGGAAATTCGAGATCGTCGCGGTGACCGTAGCCCAGGTGCCGCCATCATTGGCTGCGAACACAAATTGTTGTAACGCGGTCTTGATCGATTGCTCGATGTAGATCAGCGTGCGGCGTACCTGAATGTAGCGATAGTCGAGACTATTGCCGTCAAGGGTGCGGGCACCCCAGACGACGGTGCCGCGGTTGACCATGGCGCGCAGGATGTCGATAGCGTTACCGTTGAGCGGAACGTTGAAATCGCCTTGTTCCTCGTCGGTCAAGACTACTTTGGGAGCGATGATTTCGTTGAGACTGACGTTGGCCGGGGCATTCCAGACGCCGCGATTGGCATCGTTCTTGGTCCAGACGCCAGCCATGACGCCACTTGGCGGGACGACGTTGAGTTGGTTGGCAAGTATTTGCTGAACCTGACCCAGGAGCGGAACGGCGTTGGTCAGATACTGGTCCAGCGCCTTCATGGCAGGGGCATCGGTACTGGCTGGCGAGGGGGTGGTGGTGGTGAGCATCGACAGCAATCGAGGAGTCGTTGTTATCACGCCTGCGATGTTTGTTGGCACTCCATTGCTTGTTATATCGGCGACCGGAAACGCTGCGGCAATGTGCGCTGCTACGTTTTGAAATTTCACCGAATAGGTTGTAGTTGTGGTTGTGCTTGTTTTTGTTGAATCTTTGGTGTCGACGGTGGTAGTGGTGGTGACGACGGACGGGTAGAGGGCAAGCGCCTGCGAGGTCAGCAGATTGTTCATCAATGTGATGCTGTCGGTTGTGTCCGAGGCACCCCATAGATTGTCGTAGAGGAGATCGCTTGCCGACAGCAGTGACGATTCAAGTGCCGGACCGTAGGCTGCTCCATAGCTGAACGCATCGGCTGCCGTATTGATGGTGGTATAGAAAGCGTTGGCCTCGGCAGTCATGGCCGTAGCTGTCCAGTTCGACGATTCCAATGCGCCGGGCATGTCAATGATGGCGACTCTGTCTTGCAAGGCCGCGGACTGTTCCAGCATTTCTACTACGACTGGTTGATACTCCGTATACAGACCTCCAATGAGCGTGGTCAGCAGGCAGGCTTCTGGCACTACGAGCATGGTGCCGCCTCTGGTCACCTTCGATACCTTAAGGCCTTCAATCAGATCATCCTTGTTAACTGGAACAGGATCGGTGCCGAACTTTGGCGTGACACTTTGTTCGCCCCAATAGTTTTTCACTGAGATGACAAAACAATTTCCGCCGCCGTTGGCGAAGAACAACTGCATTGATGCATAGAGATTGAACTGGGGAATGACTTTTACAGGCAGGGCCGGAGCAGCAGTCAATGTATCGGCGCTGGCGCTCACTACAGGGGCCAGTGAAGTGCCGATAACATAGTAGTCGTTCGTGGTGGTAAGAACGTCTTTCTCGAGCGTCGTGGACTTGGCCTGGATGTCGTAGTTTGTTACATCCGCTGTTTCGATGAGACCCTTGGCGCTGAAGCCGTAGCCGAAGTAGCTGGTGTAATCAGCCATGGAACTCAATGCGATCGGCTGAAGATACAGCGGTTTTCCGCTGGAAGGATCGGCTGCGGTTTCGGTATAACCAATAAAGATCGGCACCGCTGTCGCGACACCAACGATGGACGGCGGGAAAGCCGGAAACTCCGTCACGTAGACGCCAGGCGTCTTCCGGGTTTTTGTAAGAGCGGTGCTCGACATGGACTCTTTTCCTTATTTGTTAACGCATTGGCAGAATTGCCGGATCAAACTCAAACATAAACAAAAATTTCAGAAATTCCTGGTGAGGATTGCTGATCGGGGCCCGGCCACACAGGTGCACTGGCGGCAACCGGCAGACGGGTAATCTTGATCGGATTTTCATAACCGTTGGCGTCACGCCGCTGGCCGGTCAGTTGAAAATGCAGCGGTGATTTTTGACGCAAAGGCAGGGCCGACTGCGAGGAGAAGACGATCGCCGTTGTACCATCGGGCAGGATGGTGGGTTCCGGCTCCTCGGTAAACACCGCCTCCGTTCCTTTGATCTGCAATTGATTGAGCGTCCCGGCGGGGTCTTGTGACACCACGAAATATCGCCAGCAAGTGCGGCGTGCGTCGAAAGCCAGTCGATAGGAGACGTAGGTAAAAATCGGCTCTTGTATGCCATCGTGCGTCAGCGAAATCGGATACACCCCCGTGGCTTGCGGCGTCGGCTGCATGAATAACATATCTAGCAGGACCATCGAATCAGGCTGTTGCGCGACATAGAGGACAGTCCACGGATAGGTCCCATCCTCGACCGGTTGGTCATCTTTGTCGGTTGCACTAATCGTATACAGGTCGTAGGGCAGTTTGCTCAGATCAAGGGCGACATGTTTGGAGCTATCGATAATGCGCATCAGAATCACGGCGGCTCCCGCAATATCTGTGACGGTCACCCACACGGCGTTGGGTGGAAAATCGAGCGCGAGCGCATTGCTGACTACCGGATAGAGCGCTTCGGTTCCCATGAATTGGCCTGCGTTCAGTACCACCGTCGCGTCGTCCTTGTGCGACTGGCTATTGCAGCCGTAGAGGTTGGTCTGGGTCGTCTTGGTGGCGACAGGCAGCTCGGTGATGGTGACGAAGAGTGGATTTTGCAGGCGCATGGAAAAGGTCAGGCGCTCCCAGTATTGGGTCCCGGAGTCGGCGTTCTTGGCGTTCTCGGCGCTCTCCAACAGATAAGCGAGCAGGTTAGCGCGCCTGCCTTTTTCAATGAATACAGTGAAGCCGGTGCGTTCGGCCCTGAACGCCATGCCGAACTTTGACATGAACTGCGCACTCGATGGCGTGGGCGCGATCGTAAAGTCAGGACACAAAGCATCGTTCAAGGTGTAGTAATTGTGGGTAACGGTGACGCTGAATAACTTCATCAAAATGTTATTCGTGTCGGCTGGTCGAAATGCCAGCGATTTCGATTGATTACTACGATTGCTGCGCATTATTTGTCGTCCACAGCGTCAGGCGTTTCCGAGACGCCATGCCCCATGACGCCATAGGTGCGGGACTGCATGGCGGTCGAATCGAAGGCCAATAAACGTAATTTGTAAAACGCGGCCGGCAAATACTTGGTTCCTAAAATACTCATGATGTAGTTGACGTCAACCGGCGACAGGTTTTCCATGTCGAGTGTAACTTTGTCCACGCCCGGTGGCAGGTCGGGCGCGTTGGTTTGCGTGAAAGTGGGGTTTTGCTAAAAAAAGGAAATGATTCCCGAGATGGCGGCGAGGCCATCGGCATAGTTTTTGTCGGAGAAATTGGCCATGAACATCAGATACAAATTGATGTAAATCGGCGGCTTGACCACTGCAAACCCATCCGGCCCAGGTCGCGCCGGGGTGTAAGTGCTGATGGTGTTTTCGCGGGTGATGTTGTAGAGCGTCAGGACGACCTTGTCGCGGATCGCTTCATGAGTCGCACCGTTATGGTCGGCCAGATTGGAGAGTACAACCCAATCGTCGGTGCGGCGGTCAATGTTTTGCATGTATTCATTGGCCGACTTACAAATGACTTCCAGAGTGTCGCGAATGTTCGACATAGTTGGGGCGTGTTATCTGGGTCAGTTGGTGCTATTGATCGAATAACGCAATGCTCGGTTTTGTTGTAACCGAGCATCCTCATCATGCGAGATAAATGCGGTGAGTATTCCGATGAATGCTGACAATTGCTGACAAAATGCAAGAAAGATTATGGTCGCCGGATGCAGCACTTTAGTAAGTGCGGTACTGGAGCAACTTACTTTTCTGTATGGCAGCGGGTGCGATGCGATACCGGGATAGTATTTCAGCCGCCCATTACCGGCAGATGAAATGACCGCGCTGTTGCAGCGCGGTGCAAGTTTGGGGCTTGGTGTAGAGAGGCTTACTTATGTTGCGTGAGTGCGGATCAAACGAAGCATACTGCGCTTGAACTTTATGTCGTCCTGTTTTTCGTCCTGTTAAAGAGGCCGATACGAAAATTAAGCCACAGACATTTTCTTAGCGATCATGTGCAACACCACCGTATCCGACGGTCGTGCCTTGCGTAGCGTTTTGGTTTTGTCGGCCACTGCGGCAACCGCTATGGCCTCGCGCCGTCCTAACAACAGAGATTCTTTGTCTTCTTGCAACGCGACACTGGAGAGATAGCGCATACAGCTCACTCTCAGGAAGGCGCAAAAATTGCTGATCTTGCCCTGCTGCTGAATGATCTCGGCATACAACTGGCTGATCAATTGGTTGGTGGTCAGGTCGTCTTTACGCGCAATGCGCGCCAGAATGTCCCAACAAAGATTTTCCAGCCGAACGCTGGTCACTACACCGTGAATGCGGATGGATCGGGTCCGTAATTCATACTGGATCGGATCGGCTTTCAAATAGATTTCGCACATGTCTGGTCTCTTTATTTTTATCGTCCCAACATCTCAACATTTCAACCTCCCCCCGACGTGTGGTGCTGACGTCGGGGGGAGGTTGCTCCATTGCTATCAATGTAACGTCTTTAGATACTCAACGAGTAACTGACGCTTTTCCGGATCGTCCTGGTGATACATCATGACCGTCTCTGGCGCGACAACTTGCGGGTCTTCCAACCATTTATTAAGCAATGCTTCGGTCCATACCTGGCCGTTGAGGGCCTTGGTGAACCCTGCCGAATAGACCATCCCGGGAGCGACCCCGGCATGGCGACCGACGACGCCGTACAGATTCGGACCTTGACGATTCGGTTCACCGGCGGCGGCTGAATGGCAGGTTGCGCATTGCATTTTAAATAGTTTCTCACCTGATAGTATCTGATCGGCTATTGCATTGCTACTGATGAGTAAGCTCATTAAAGCACCGATCAAAGCACGGAACAAAAACAAGTTGCGCGCGCCGGAGCGCACTACAACTCCTTCCTGGACATCGATTGACTGATAAATTCAGCCTGCCGGATCGCCAGGGCGACGATGGTCAACGTTGGATTTTCTGAGGCCCCGCTGGTGAACTGACTGCCATCGGAGACAAACAGATTTTTGATGTCATGGGTCTGCCCCCATTTGTTGACGACGCCATCTTTGGCTTTGGCACTCATCCGATTCGTTCCCAGATTGTGGGTCGAAGGGTAGGGTGGTGTGAGGATGGTGCGCTTGGCACCGATTGCGGTGTAGAGCGCTGCGCCTTGCTGGTAGGCGTGCTTACGCATCGCAAGATCGTTTTCATGGTCGCTGAACTGTACGTTCGGAATCGGCAAACCGAACTGATCTTTTTCGGTGGCATGCAGCGTCACGCCGTTGCTCTCCTGCGCCAGATCTTCGCCGATGACCCACATTCCGGCCATGTTGTCGTAAGCATCCATGGCGGACGAAAAGTCACGGCCCCACGTGCCGGGGTCCAGAAAGGCGGCCATAAACGGCACTCCGAGCGAGACCGTTTCCATTTCATAACCGCCGACAAAACCCCGGCTGGTATCGTGCCGCGATTCGTCGCGGACGATCCCTGCCATGGTGGTTCCGCGGAACATATGTACCGGCTTGTCGAACACCGCGTAGACCGAGCCGGTCATGTGGCGCATGTAGTTTTGCCCGACCTGGTGCGAAGAATTCGCCAGACCGTTGGGGAACATCGGTGAGGCGGAGTTGAGTAGCAAGCGCGGTGATTCGATGGAGTTGCCGGCCACGCACACGATGCGCGCTTTCTGGAAACTGCGATTGCCCTTGGCGTCGCTGTACAACACACCGGTCGCCAATCCGGCGGCATTATGTTCAATCTTCAATACCTGCGCGTCGGAGCGCACTTCGAGATGTCCGGTGCGCTCGCCTTTTGGTATTTCGGTATATAGCGTTGACCATTTCGCACCCGATTTGCAGCCCTGAAAGCAAAACCCGATCTGCTGGCAGGAGCCACGTCCGTCGCGCGGCTGGGAGTTAATGGCCATATTGCCGCTATGGAAATCTTTGTAACCCATCTTTTTGGCACCGGCAGCCAGTACTTTGTAGTTGTTATTGCCCGGCAAGCGCGGAATGCCATTGGTGCCGGTGACGCCCATCTTATATTCGGCCTTTTCGTAATAAGGCGTCAGTTCGGCTAGCGTAATTGGCCAGTCAAGTAAGTTCGCGCCTTTAATCGCGCCGTAGACGGTACGGGTTTTGAATTCATGCTCCTGAAACCGCAAGGACGCGCCAGCCCAATGCACGGTAGAGCCGCCGACTGCTTTGACGATCCAGGTCGGCAAATTAGGGAAGTCCTTGGCGATGCGCCAGGTGCCGGATGTTGTACGTTTATCGAGCCAGGAAATTTTGCTGAACATCGGCCATTCGTCATTCTCAAAATCACTGATTTCGTGGCGCTTTCCGGCTTCCAGAATGACGACGTTAATGCCCTTTTGTGCCAGTTCATTGCCTAGCGTTCCTCCGCCTGCACCGGAACCGATAATCACTACGACTTCTTCATCTAATTTAAATTTTGCGGCCATGACAGTCTCCTCGTTATTTTTTTATGGGTGCAGCAATGCGCTATTGATTTAACGCTAGACCAACTCCATCCAGTTCTGATCATTGAAACCGCGATTGATATAACCGCCCAATTCGGCTGATGAGCCTTGATATCCCAGCTTGCCCCATACGGTCGGCTGATTGTATAAACTCACCACCAGGTCGCCGCGGATTTTGGCGAAGAATGGGGTTTTCTCCATGGCGGTCAAAATCACCAGCCGGTTTTTTTCATCCGGTATCTGGATATACGGCTTGCCAAACTGTTGCATCGAGGCCTGATCTGCGGCGGCTATGCCATCGATCAGTAACTTGCGCAGAGCAGGATCTTCCTTGATCTGGTCGCCATAGATGGCAACGGCTTTGACGTACAGCCCATCATCAAACTGGTCATGCGGAAAAATATCGCGTGCGATCTTCGTCAACGTCGCGAAGCTGGCCGCTCCCAGCAGTTCTTCGGCGACGGCTTGATTCGATACGAATAAACTGGGAATACCGCCGGTGGCACCCGCTATCGAGCCGGCTGAGGCAATCTTGAGGAATTTCCGACGTTTTGGTTGTTCTGGTGTATGCATTTTTTGTCTCCAGCTATTATTTTTTTGGACTACGACTTTTTAGAAGTACACGAGATGTCAGCAATTGAGTGAGTTAGTGATAGTGGCCCCATTTCTCCAGTACTTCGATTTTGTAACCGTCTGGATCGGTAACAAAGAAAAACCGCGCCAGCAGCGCATCATCTTGTTTGAACTCCTTAATATTGGTAGGAACAGAGCCCAGCGCCGTCAGTTTTGCGTGCATCTCATCGAGATTGTCGGTGGCAAAAGCGTAGTGGCCATAACCGTCACCATGCGTGTACGGATCGACCCGGTCATGGTTATGCGTGAGTTCAATCTCGAAGTCATTTTCGGGATTGCGCAAATAGATCAGCGTAAAGTCCGGGAAGCTGAGCTTGTGCGAGATGTCGAAGCCGAATGCATCGCGGTAGAAGTGATGTGAGCGTTCGGGATCGATGACCCGGATCATGGTGTGGATAATTTTGGGCATTTGACAACCGGGTGAAGAAAAGGAACCTTATTATTCTCCTCCGCGCAGATGCCGTGGTAACACTGTAATACTACTTTCGTCATGCCAGTGTTTGCCCACTTTATGGGTATGTTGAAGGCGATTTTTGCGCTTGTCCACGCGATAAGAATGACTCATTCATCCGAGTGCCGTAAGGACAGGCGGCGCAGTGGTTGTTTCTGTGCTCCAAATGTTCGCGCGCAACGGGGGTGTTTATCGATGCATGGCAAAAAAACCTGACGCAGTGAACGCCATATTTTTGTTGCAAGTGGGTGTGTGAAGGGGTGCGAGATCGCTGAGTAGCAACGAACGATAAATCCGTTCTACAAACAAAAAACCCGCGTTCTCCAGAAGAGAAACACGGGTTATTGGACTTGCTTATTTTTGCTACTTATTCTTGGTGCCGAGAGCCGGAATCGAACCGGCACGCCTTACGGCGCGGGATTTTGAGTCCCGTGCGTCTACCTGTTCCGCCATCTCGGCAACGCGTCCGCTATTATGGCCTATTTGTATGATGCGATCAATAGCCTGGACTACTTAGATGTCATTTATATTGGATAAATGAATAAATGATTTATTCAGCGCAGTGGGTTTAATTGCTTTGTTGCCGTACGCGGCGCTGCACGATGCGCAAATAGAACAGCATACTGATTGCTACTAACGCAATGCTGGCGCTGTTCCCCATCCAGAAACCGGCTGCGCCATGCAGTGCTGGCGGGCTGATACCAAATGGATCGAGGCCCAGGATATAGCCCGACACCAGGCCCACTCCCCAAAGCGATACGGCGTAGATGATGGTTGGAATAATGGCGACTTTGTAGGCGCGTAAAACGAATGCGGTGCTGCATTGAATGGCGTCGAATAATTGATAAAACCCGATGAATATAAACAGCGGCATGGCTGCCGCAATAATCGTTTCGTTGGGAGTGTAGGCGCGGATGATGGTAGCGCGTGCCAGCCAGATGATGAGGCCGACGGTGGCAGAGCAACAGGCTGCTAGTCGAATCCCGGAATAGCCAATGCGTTGCGCCTGATCGAATGCTTTGGCGCCGATCGCTTGCGCGACCAGAATTCCGCTGGCAATGGCGATGGACAAGGGCAGCATGTACAGCACGGTACCGAAGTTGGCGGTGATTTGATGACCTGCGACGACGGTTTCTCCTAGTCGTGCGATAAAAATTGCCATGAAGGCGAAGGCGGTGACTTCGATGAAGTAACTTAAGCCGGTGGGGATGCCTAGTTTTAATAAGGCCTTTTGCGCTTGCCAGTGCGGTTTGATAAATCCGCTGTGAAATAGCGCGAATTGTTGGTAGAAACTGTTGTGACGCAAAATGAGCCAGCCGATGATCAGCATCAGCCATGCAATAACGGTGGTGGCGATGGCGCAGCCGGGGCCGCCTAGCGCGGGGATGCCGAGGCCGCCAAAAATGAAGAGCGCATTTAAGGGAAATTTGAGTAGTACGCCGATGAGTTTGATGGCCATCACCATTTTGGGCCGGGCAACGGCGATGTTTAACGCCGAGTAGACATTAAAGCCGAGCGTAGCTGGTAGCGCTAATGCCAGAATTTGTAAATATAAAACGGCTTTGGCGCTGAGTATCGGTGAGGCGTGGGCGATGGAGAGAAACGGTTGGGGAAACAGCAGTACGACGCAGCCGAGCAGCGACAAGAAGAGTGCCAGCCAAGTGCCTTGTTTGACCTGATAGCCGATCTCGGTCATGCGTTGACCGCCGTAGAGTTGTCCGATAATCGGCGACAGCGCTTGCAGCACGCCACTCAGACCGACGAAGACGCTGACATAAATGGCCCCGCCCAGCGCTAACGCAGCCAGATCTGTGGCGGAGTAGCGCGATGTCATGGCGGTGTCGATGACGCCGTTCATTACCAATGCCAACTGCCCGATCAGGATCGGCCAGGCTAGTTTGGCGATGTTAGCCGTATTGGAGCGGGCGAAGCGCTTGGTCGTTCGGCGGATGAATGATTGCGTAATGTTGAGCTCGGAAATTAATTGCCAATGCGTTGATATAGACGGAAGCGCTCGTCGCGGTCCGAGGGACGTCGGCCGCTCCATAATAATTTCCAACGGCCGTCAAATTGACGCCAGATGGCCGCGTCATCAGCTTTGCTGTTGTTATTGTCTTGATAGAGCAAAAAGTCGCAACGTTCCTGGCTGAGTTGAGAAAAGGGAACGTCGCCGAAATAGGCAAATGAGGCACGCTGTGCGGGGCCGACGTTGGTATTGACGCATTGCTTGACTATAGGGAGGTGATCGGCGATTTGGGTGGCAACGCCTGCGTAACTTTTACTGTAGTTAATCCACGGTAGCCATAGCGTCATCAGTAATAGCCAGCACAACACGACACCGCCGGATGACAGTACGACGGCACGCCAGAGTACCGCCGGGCGGCGTGACAAGCGCCAGTTGACTAATGCAATCCAGCAAATGGAGCCGAGAATGGCGATGATCAGCGCGGTCAGATTAAAGCCAGGTTTGAAGCCGGGGGCTAACTTAAACGCATTCTTGGCAATTTGTGCTGGCCAACCGGTTTCTTTGGCGATCCATCCGACCCAAATAAAGGCGGCACAGGTTGAGAGTGTCATCACGGAGAACCAGTCAACCGCATTGATGGCGCCACGCTTCATGGTCGGCAGGCCGAACGCGGCCAGAATCACCAGCGCCGGTAAGAGCGGTAGCAAGATCCCTTCATCAGGACGCGGCGTGAGCAAAATCATGACGGTCAAACTGATAAAAAATGCGAGCGGCAGGGCGATGTGGAGTGCCTTGCGTTGTTGGCGCCATGCATAGACGGCCCACCCGGCGAACGGCCACGCAGGCCACGCAAACCAAATGCCGTACTTAAAGTAATAGGCAAATGCGCGCCAACTTGGCCAGCCGAATTGCCATAGATTTTGATGTTCCCAGAAGGCGAAATTATTTCCGTTCGGCAGTAAGATAGAACTAGCCAGAAACCATGCGCCACTGACGATGAAGGCGATGGGTAGCGTCACCAGCAGCAGATGGGTGGCAATGGCTTTTTCACGCAGCATGGCTAAGCTGATCAAGCCGATGAAGATGGTCAGCGGTACGCCCCAGCCGCGTGTCAGTGTCAAAAGCCCAAGCGCCATGCCGAGTAAGGCGGCGCTGCGGATGGTGAAGGCAACCATGTAAGCGGCGGTGCGAGTGGTGCCGGGTGCGGCGTTGGAGGCATCAAACAAGCGTACGGCGAGATAGATGGCGTAGGCCACTAGCGACATCTGCAAGCTTTTGGCGGTGGTTTCGTGGCTGTGCAGGAGCAGGCCCAGGCAGCCCATATAAATCAGGAAAGCACCGTCGGCTAGTGTGCGTCCAAAATCTCGCGGCTCGGGCTGGCCGCCAAATGCCAGCCGTAGTGGTTGGGCTTCGCTGCGGCGACCGAGCAAATACGTGGCGTACCAAACGGAAAGCGAACCGATTAAAAAGAAAATAATAGTGGAGAGCCGGGCTGCGAGCGGATCGCCTAGTAGCCAGCCGAAGAGTTTGATGCAAATTGCACCGACCCAGAAAGTTAAAGGGCTTTCGCCCGGCATCGGTAAGCCGACGATTTGGGGTGCTAGCCAGGTATTGAGATTGCCGTGGGCCATCGTCCACATAATACCGAAACTGGACGCGTCGTCATTTTTCCAGGGATCGCGACCGAACAGGCCGGGCAAAATATAGAGTAAACCAAGCGCCCATAATCCCCAGCGTGGCAGTGCGCTGGTGGCGGAAGCGGGGAGGCGAACTGGCTTCATCACGTGGTGGCTTTATGAGTTATGAGAATTGGGTTGGAGGAGTATTGTGCCGCAAAAAACGCGTGGGGCGCATATCGGATACAAAGTCTTGCTACTCCATAAGCTTGTTCAAGCGCGTTTCGATGACAGCGTTGGCCGGGCGATGTTGAAAATAAAAAAGGCAGCCGGAGCTGCCTTCTTGGAACAATCGCACAGCCCAGGAAAATTAGCCTGCAGCGATGGCTGTTTTTGAACCAACAGTACCAAATTTCTTACGGAATTTATCAACGCGACCAGCTGTGTCAACGATTTTATGTTGACCAGTGTAGAAAGGATGCGATTCCGACGAAACTTCAATCTTTACCAAAGGATAGTCTTTACCTTCGAAATTGACTGTTTCACGCGTTTTGATAGTTGAACGTGTGACGAATTGAAAACCGCAAGACATGTCTTGGATCACAACTTCGCGATATTCTGGGTGAATGCCGTCTTTCATAATTGCCTCAAAATGTTCGGTAGCCAATCGTCACTTCGTCGGTCGTCGTGCTTCTTGACCCGATTGTCGATCACTTGCCAAGGTGGAAAAAGCGCGATTATACAGTAAGACTGTTAGTGAATGACAGTCTTACACTGCAGCCCGTGCGTCAGGCGGGTGCTTTTTTTAGCGCGCCAGTCTGTTGGTTGCCATTTTTTCGGTATAGAACCAGTGTTGCAATTAATCCACATACGGCTGCAAAACTCATCCACAGACCTGGCGCAGCTTTGTTACCGGTAAATTCGATCAGGCCGGTAGCGATCGCGGGAGTAAAACCGCCAAAAATTGCCGTCGCCAGACTATAGGCTAAAGAAAATCCAACGGTACGCACATCAACGGGCATCACTTCGGTGAGGGCGACGACCATCGCGCCGTTATAGCTGGCATATAAAAATGACAACCATAATTCAACCATGAGCATCCGCTCGAAACTAGGGGCTGCGACTAACCAGGACAGAGTTGGATAGGCGGTCAGGATGGTGAGTATGGTAAATACCAGCAAAAGCGGGCGACGACCAACGCGATCGGACAAAGCGCCCATTACCGGCAGCCAGATAAAGTTCGACACGCCGACACAAAAGGTGACGATCAATGCATCTGTCGTTGTGAGTTTTAATACTGCTTTGCCGAAGGTCGGGGTGTAGACCGTGATCAGATAGAACGATACGGTAGTCATCGAGACCAGCATCATGCCGGCAACGATCAGGCCCCAATTGTCTACCATCGAGCGCAGAATCTGACGCATGTTCGGTTTATGCTTGCGTGCCAAAAATTCTTCTGTTTCTTGTAACGAGCGGCGAATCACAAACAATACCGGCACGATCATGCAGCCGATAAAGAACGGAATGCGCCATCCCCAGTCAGCGATTTGGGCAGGTTGCAACCAAACTTGAAGCGCATAACCCAATGCCGCCGCAAAGATAATGGCGACTTGCTGACTCGCCGATTGCCAACTGACATAAAACCCTTTGTGACCGTGTGTCGCCATTTCTGAGAGATAGACAGAGACGCCGCCTAACTCAACGCCAGCCGAAAATCCTTGTAGCAGACGACCTGTCAATACCAGGAACGGTGCAAGATAACCAATCGTGGCGTAACCAGGCACGAAAGCGATCAGCATCGTGCCGAGCGCCATTAAGGCCAACGTGACGATCAAGCCTTTGCGGCGACCGATGCGGTCGACATACGCGCCGAGAATAATGGCACCGAGTGGTCGCATCAAAAAGCCTGCGCCAAAGGTCATGAAGGTGAGCATCAAGGATGCGAATTCATTGCTTGCCGGGAAGAATGTTTTGGCGATGTGGGTTGCGTAAAATCCAAAGAGAAAGAAATCGAACATCTCCATGAAATTGCCGCTGGTTACGCGCAGGACGGTGCCGAATTTGGATTGACTGGACTTGTTGGTTGTCATGGTTTGATTTTATTTAGGCCAGTTGTAAAGTTTATAAGAATACATCTAAATTGTGTCGAATTGGTGCTGGTAGTTGTTGGTAAATCAGGCAGGAAAATCGGGGTGCGCAGGTATGCTGCTGGTTGCCGTGATACGCTTCCGGTCTTCCGCAAGCGTAGTTCTCCATTGACGGAGTCGTGCCCTCGGCGCACTAAAGTACGTTATCGATGTTAATTTATTAATCAATTGTGAGTCAATAATCTATGTTTTCATGGGCCGCTATAAGCAATCTTGCAGACACTAACGTCCTGTTGCCAGCCGCAGCCGTATGCGCGGCATGGCTGCTGTTCGGGCGCGCCTGGCGCATGAGCTTATTGTGGAGTTTTCTTTTTGCGACGGGCCTGGTGTTGGTCGCTATGACGAAAATCGCCTTTGTCGGTTGGGGCATAGGCATTCGGTCGCTCGATTTCACCGGCTTTAGTGGCCACGCGATGCGCGCTACTGCGGTCATGCCGGTATTGTTTTATTTGCTGTTGCAAAAGGCACCGCCGCTTGCGCGGCTCTCAGGTGTAGTACTGGGTTTAGCATTGGGCGTCATCATTGGCATATCGCGGCTAGTGGTGCATGCCCATTCTGTTTCAGAGGCGGTGACCGGATGCCTCGTGGGGGCGGTAGTTGCCCTGAGCTTTTTTTGGTTTTCGCGTTCTATGCCCAAGCCTACGTTGCATCGTTGGCTGCTGGTACTGACGCTCATTCCCGTGATGCTGACGGTCCAGGCAAAGCCAGCCCCGACAGAGCGCTGGCTCAGTGGGGTTGCGCTATATGTCTCTGGTCATGACAAACCGTTCGTGCGGGCGGATTGGGATTTAACAGATTAGTTAATCGGTAATGGGCCAATGGACCAATCGGCCTTTGTTCGTAGCATATAAAAAAGTCTGACTTGCTTGCGCATGTCAGACTTTTTTAATTGTTTCAGCTCTCGGAGTAACTTGATTAGTTGCCGCGTCGCATCATGTCAAAGAATTCAAGATTAGTCTTGGTGGATTTGATCTTGTCGAGGATGAACTCCATCGCTTCGATTTCATCCATGCTGTAGAGCAATTTGCGCAAGACCCAGATTTTCTGCAACTGGTCTGGCTTGATCAGTAACTCTTCACGACGGGTGCCGGATTTGTTGAGGTTAATTGCCGGATAGACGCGCTTTTCTGCAAGGCGACGCTCCAGATGGACCTCCATGTTGCCGGTCCCTTTGAATTCTTCATAAATCACATCATCCATGCGGCTACCGGTTTCGATCAGGGCTGTCGCGATGATGGTCAGCGAGCCACCTTCTTCGATGTTACGGGCCGCGCCGAAGAAGCGTTTTGGACGTTGTAGCGCATTTGCATCGACACCACCGGTCAATACCTTGCCGGACGCCGGGATCACCGTATTGTAGGCGCGCGCCAGACGAGTGATGGAGTCGAGCAAAATTACAACGTCTTTTTTCATTTCGACGAGACGCTTGGCTTTTTCCAGCACCATTTCGGCAACTTGAACGTGACGGGTGGCCGGTTCATCAAAAGTCGATGCAACGACTTCGCCGCGCACAGAGCGCTGCATTTCGGTGACTTCTTCCGGGCGTTCGTCAATCAGCAGGACGATCATCACAGTGTCAGGATGATTGGTCGTGATCGCATGTGCAATGTGCTGCAACATGACCGATTTACCTGACTTCGGCGACGCCACCAGCAGACCGCGCTGGCCTTTGCCGATAGGCGCGATCATGTCGATGATGCGGCCGGTAATGTTTTCTTCACCGCGCATGTCGCGCTCTAGCGGCAGCGGTTTGTTTGGATGCAACGGCGTGAGATTTTCAAACAGAATGCGGTGTTTCGATGCTTCCGGGGATTCGCCGTTGACCTTGTCAACTTTGACCAGAGCGAAATAACGCTCGCCGTCTTTCGGGGTGCGGACTTCACCTTCTATCGAGTCGCCGGTATGCAGATTGAAGCGGCGGATTTGCGAAGGGGAAATATAAATGTCGTCGGTGGACGCCATGTAACTGGCGTCAGGCGAGCGCAGGAAGCCAAAGCCGTCGGGCAGGACTTCAAGAGCGCCATCGCCAAAAATCTGTTCTCCTGATTTCGCGCGTTTCTTCAGAATGGCGAACATCAGTTCTTGTTTGCGCAAGCGCGCGGCGTTGTCAATGTCGAGGCCAATTGCCATTTCTAGCAGGGCGGAGACGTGGAGCGCCTTTAATTCGGATAAATGCATAGTGTATGAGTGTCCCGGGGTGGGAATTGTCATCGATTCGTGCTCGATGAACCGGGCGCTTAGAGAAGCTATCACCGACTGC